>JAHJMN010000014.1 GCA_018821305.1 Myxococcota bacterium | reverse complement strand
ACAGGGTCTTGTTCCTGAAGGTGTATATGCAAATACTGAATTGAAATCGATCTTGACCGCTTACGAAAGCGGTCTTTATGCCACAAAAACACTCACCTTCAAAGTAAACGCCCTGCTCCTGACCCCTGTTTTCCTGAATTCTGTCTGCCTGTAATTATTATACAAGATTGTATTTATTGACTAATTCACTCGGAAGTTCACTAACCGATCAGCATTGGTCTAAGTCAGAAGATTATGGATAGTAGAAAGTTACGGATAGATTATTCGAAAGGGGCGGAATAGCACGGTACATCGAAATTAAATAGTACCCATCGGCGGAAGTGCTGGAACCCTGAATACCGGCAGTGGCGCTGGCTCCATAATCAAGACCTGTGTTTCCTACACTTACATCGCGATAAGAGAAAACGATATTGCCGTTTTCGTGGATAACCGTCTGGAACTCAATAGTATTAGTACCACCAGAGTAAATCTGGGTCAGCCATTTAATTCGCATGAAACGGTTGGGGGCGCTTCCTCCGGCCTGATAATAAACTCCACCACCGGAGACACTCACGAGATCATCCCACCATGGAGCAATTAAAGTGGCCCGCAATGTAGTGGGCAAAAATTCGTTACTGTATGTAGTAAAGCCGGGAGATGTGCCGTTATAGGGAACGATGGTTCCGTTTGTTGAAATGTTAATGTTTGAGTAGTTTGTTCCGTAGAATGGGAAATTAAATCCTAGAGCAAGAGTGTATGAAGAGTCATCGGCATATCCCAGCAGGGTTCCGGTAAATGTTGTGTAGGCTACAGTTTCGGAACACATCTCATATCCGTACTCATCAACCTGACCGCCACAATTAAGGGCTTCAAACTGACATTCGGAACTGCAACCGTCACCATCAGTAGTATTGCCGTCATCACATTGCTCACCTGTATCAACAATTGAGTCTCCACACACGGGAATATAGGCGTCATAAATACAGGATGCGCTGCAACCATCCCCGGATACGCGGTTACCGTCATCGCAATCTTCGGAGCCTTCTATAATTCCATTGCCGCAAGTCTGACCGATTTCAGATGCACACATGTAGTCACAACCGTCCCCGTTTATCCGGTTACCGTCATCACAATCTTCATCCGGTTCCACAGAGCCGTTACCACAGGTTGTACAACAGCGGAATCCGATGTTGTCCGTAAATGAATTTTCGGCATATGACGAAGAACTGAAAGTGCATGAAAGACCCAGCGCCTGCTCGTAGAAACTTCCGCCACGCACAGTGTAGATATCCTCAGCATCCGCCGTGTGTCCGCGCCAGTGCATTGTCCATTCTTTCAGGTTTCCACTCATATCGTATGTATTTAAAGTGGTATTCCGGCATCCTGTAAGTTGTCCGGTTCGAGTGGTTGTTGCAGCCCCGTAATCTTCACCGTTACAAGTTGTTCCGTTATAAGTTGCCCCGTAAGGATAACTGTTTGAAGTTCCGTTATTACAGGATCTTTGCCACTCATCTCCAGTACACAGGCGCATTCCAGCTTTTGCACAGGCTGCTTGAGCCTGAGCATAGGTGACTTTTGACCAGGGTACGACGTTCGATTTCGAGCATGAACGCACAGATGTGCCAGATCCTGCAGAAGAGCTCGTCGAAGACGGACGGGAAGCCTCATAACGATAAACATATACGTTGTAAGAGCCCATGCTAACGGTTGAAATGCTATCTGAAACATAATTGGGATGTGTTCCGGGATTCCATATGGTTTCATCCACAAGACCATCACAGTCGTTGTCGATACCGTCACAGGCCTCAGTTTGAGGTGTGCCCTTTGTCATGGGATCAATAACACATTCGGTACCAGTTTGATCTGATTTACATCCAACTGTTCCCGTTCCTTTACAAAGACCGAAATCTTCATCTTCACAGGCAGTGCCTTTTATCGGTAGAAAATCTTCATCCGAAGAACCGTCGCAATCGTTATCAAGTCCATCACAGAGAGATTCCCGATATGCAACCTGATTGGGACTTCCGGGAACAAGTTCAACATGGGAAGGATACTGACATACCCATTTTTTCTCGGTTCCGAATATCTGACACGCGGAATTGACTGTTGTTCCGCATCCACCACCGGTTTTACAGTAACCAGTTGGAGGTGGCTGCAGATCGGAAACTTCATCTATCTGTCCATCACAGTCGTCATCAAGTCCGTTACATTCTTCGTTTCCGGCACTTAAAGTAGCAATGCAGGGATATTCGCAGCCGTTTGTATCTGTTGACTGGTTAAGAGATCCATCAATGTCATGGTATCCACTGGCGCAGGCATAAACACATTGACCGCTGCTGCAACCGGCAACAGATGCATTATCCGGTACCGAAGCAAAACAACTGTTATTGCAACTTCCGCAATTAAGGATATCGGTATTCAGATTGAATGTCTCATTGTTCGATCCACTGCAGTTGTTGTCAATGGAATCGCAGATTTCCGTTGTCGGAAGCACTTCACCCGTGCAGCTTCCCCATGCTCCGGACGTACAAACCTGAGTTCCGGCTTTACAGGCACCAACACCTGCTGTACCACCGGGGCCACTGTAACAATTTTGAGAGAGTGGTGCTCCGGAGGAATCCTCATCAACGAGGCCGTCACAGTCGTCATCGGCTCCGTTGCATGTTTCAGCACCGCTGAAAGTGCAATTGTATTCGCATCCGTTTGTTAGGATCCCGTCAAGATTGTGCCAGTTAGTTGCGCAGGCAAATTGACAATTGCCGCTTGAGCAACCGGTAACGACCATGTGAAGCGGTGCAGAGGCAGAACATACGTTTCCGCAAGAACCGCAGTTATTTACATCGGTATTTTTATTGAAACCTTCGTCAACTTGACCATCGCAGTTGTTGTCCTGATTATCACAAACTTCTACTCCTGATGGAACACAGTAGGTTTCACAGCCGGGAGAAGTCGTAAAATCGTGATAATTAGATGCACATGTGTACTGACAAATGCCAGCCGAGCAGCCTGTGACTGTCATATGCGGTGGAGCATTGGCACTGCAGGAATACCCGCAAGAGCCGCAGTTATTTACGTCGGTGGCGCTGTTGTATTCGTCGACCTGACCGTCACAATCGTTGTCAAATCCGTCGTCACAACGTTCGACACCTCCGTTTGAAACCGTACAGGGGTATTCACATCCATTTAGAACATTTCCGTCGTTATTGTGGAATCCAGGCAGGCAGGCGCTTATGGCGCAATTTCCTCCCGAGCACACAGAAAGCGCATTCGAAAGGTTACATACATTACCGCAACTTCCACAGTTCGAAGCATCGTTTTGTTTATCATATCCTTCATCGATCTGGCCGTTACAGTTGTTATCAACACCATCGCAGGCTTCAAAACCAGGTCCTGTCTGCCCGATACAGAATTCCTGACCTCCTGAGCAAGTGGTAAGACCCGGAGAGCATTGACCAGTACAGGAAAATGTACCATCGCCGTTTGGAGTACATCCGGGACCTGTGTAGCAGAAATTCTGAGTGAAATCCTCATCAATCTGCCCATTGCAGTCATTGTCGACACCATCACATGTGGAATCATCAGCACCGGTTATAATGCATTCACAACCATTGTTGGGAACTCCGTCTGCATCCTCATAACCTGCGGTACAGCCGGAAAGAACACACTGTCCATCAACGCATCCACCTTCGCCATTTGGAAACGCACAAACACGTCCGCAACTACCGCAGTTGTTCGGATCATCGGAAAAATGTCCTTCTCCACCTTCAGAAATATCAGTCCAGTAATCATCGACAATGCCGTTGCAGTCATTATCCACACCGTCACAGATTTCCTGACCACCGGAAGAAATAACGCAACTTGCTTCACATCCGTTTTCTTCATTTTCGTCGAAATTATACCAGTTTGTATTGCAGGGTCCCATGACGCATTGGCCTTCGACGCACTGGGCTTGAGCATGGTTGAATGCGCAAATATTGCCGCAGAATCCGCAGTTGAAGATATCATCGGAAAAATGTCCAAGACCACCTTCAGAAATTGGCGCCCAGTAATCATCAATGATGTCATTGCAGTCATTATCAAGACCATCGCAGATTTCTTCCGTCGGGATGCACTCTACAACATCGGCGTCCTCAATTATGTCGGCATCCGGTTCAATTACATCCGGAATATTGAGGTTACCTTCGGTATTAAGTTGAAACTTTTCAAAGTCACAGGCCGTTAAAAGAAAGGGCAAAATAATTACCGGCAGTATTACCGGAATTTTTCGCAGTTTGAGGCGGAATCGGAACATGAACATAAACCCAACAATAAATATCACAGATAGCGGCATACGGGAATTACCGGAACTGCCAGAAGAAGAGCATCCGAACAAACCATTACCAGTGGAGGTCATTGTATCCCCCGGAAGAGGCGGATTCCAGACACCGTCGTTTGGAGTGCAGTAACCAAGTGCGGTGTAAGGATCTACCACGCAATTAGCGTAATGCGGGCATTTCACATCATTACATGGATTTGTCATGCATGAACCACCTGAGCATATATCTGGCCAGGAACAGTTCACGGACAGGCAGGGATCCTCTACACAATTTCCTTCGGAGCAAACATCTGGAGCATTACAGTTAACTTCAAAGCAGAGATCTGTAATACAGGTTTGGGTTTCCGGATTCCAGCGTTCGTTTGCGTTACAGAACGGGATTTTTGCACACTCAAAGGTGCAGGTTTCCGCAGAATCGCAACCGGTTCTAATGCAGTATTCTTCCCTATAAGTACAGGGATCGTTGCGACAGGGATCAGAAATGCATTCATGGTCGATGCAGAACTCACCCGTTGGGCAACTGCGCCCGGCAGCGGAACAACTAATGTCTGTACAGCGATATTCGGGCTCGTTTTCATGTCCTACCTGACCGGCATATCTGTTTACCACGCACATTTCCCAATTTTCACAGGGATCCGGTTCACAAGGGTTGACGCACTCATCATCACGACAAACCTCATCGGAAGCACAATATACACCGTTGCAAGGAGCAAGTTGTGGATAACACAGGTTTTCGGTTCCTTCACCTATGGTCACTTCAATGCAACTGTATCCAGCGGCACACGGATGTTCGTCCTCGGGATTGCAAAGATGCCTGCAGTCGGCGTTGTAGCAGATTTCATTAACCGGGCAGATATCGCCTTCATCAATATTTCCATTGCAGTCATCATCAATACCGTTGCAAATTTCCGAAGTTGGTTCAACAGCGCCTACGCATATTAAATTTCCGTCGATGCATTCATACTGACCGGGCTCACATACACCTTCACCATCACCGCAGGGAGCACCTACGTCAGGATCTTCTGCAATTTCATCAGGTTCATCTACGAGGCCGTTGCAATTGTTGTCAAGGCCATCACAGCGTCCGGGCTGCGGATCACCACCACCATCGCAAACCACGACGCCATTAATACACTGCCGGGTTCCCGGAGCGCAGACACCCACTCCACCACAAGGTTGGCCCATTCCCGGAATGTCTTCATCAATTTGACCGTCGCAATCGTTATCTTCACCATCGCAGATTTCGGAAACCGGTGTCACTACGCCCTGACAGGTCGTCCAGGCAGCTCCAGAGCATTGCCGGACACCAACTGAACAAAGACCTTCACATATCCACGTTCCGTCTCCTTGTTCGATACATCCTGTTTCAACTCCGCTTCCGGGAGGATAACAGTATTCTTCAAGATCTTCATCCACAAGACCATCACAATCGTTGTCATAGCCGTCGCAAAGCTCATTTGTTGGAGTGATGCTTCCTTCGCAATTACCCCAGATTCCGCTGCCACCAACAGGACAAACCTGAACTCCTGGACTGCAAACGCCATCGCAATCATAACTTCCGGTTCCGGCATTCCAGGTGCACCCATCTGTACCGGCATAACAGGCCTGACTTATGCCGTCGATTTGCCCGTCACAGTCGTCATCCTGCCCGTTACAAGTTTCGGTAACTGCTTCTGCGAAAGGATCGCAGGTTTGAAGTGTACCGGAAATACAATAAGGAACGGTTTTAGCACATATTCCAAGACCGCAGCTTATTGACCCCATATCATCTACAAGCCCGTTACAGTCATCATCAGCATTATTGCAGACCTCAGGGGAAGGTGTGACTTCTCCTGCGCAACTGCCCCAGTTTCCAGCACTGCAGGTCTGGGTTCCGGTAATGCAAACTCCGTTTCCAGCGGTACCTGACGGACCTGAATAACATGACTGGGTCAGCCCTTCATCAATTTGCCCGTCACAGTCGTCATCCAGATTGTTGCAAGTTTCTGTTCCCGGAAGGATCTGCCCCGAGCAGGTAGTACTCCACACACCGGCACTGCAGATATTAACGCCATCACGGCAGACACCAATCATTCGGGTGGCGCCCGGGCCTTCATAACAAGCCTGGGTCAGCCCTTCATCAATTTGCCCGTCACAATCGTCGTCCAGATTGTTGCAGGATTCAGGGCCAGCACCTGCAAATGGATCGCAGGTTTGGGGAACACCGGATATGCAGTTTTGAACAGTGTGATGGCATATTCCAAGGCCGCAAGTTGTTGAACCTAGGCCCTCGTCTGTCAATCCATCACAATCGTTATCGACGTTGTCACAAATTTCCGTTTGAGGAGTAACAGCTCCGGAGCATGAACCCCATGAACCAGTTGAGCATACAGAAATACCCGTCTTACAGATTCCGTTGCAAATCCAGCTCCCGGAGTTAGTACAACCAGTGTATCCACCGGGATAACAGGCCTGAAGAAGTCCTTCATCAGTTGTGCCATCGCAGTCGTCGTCCAGATTATTGCAGGTTTCCGTTCCTGGAAGGGTAACAGGTGTACATGAATTTGGATTTCCGTCATTTATACAGCAGGTAATGGAGCCACTGATGCATTTTGTAATTCCCTGAGTGCATACTCCCTGGTTTGTTCCACAAGTAAGACCAACACCGGGATCATCTGCTCCATCGTCCAGAATGCTTCCGTCAAGGTCATCGTCGTTATTATTGCACATTTCAGGCCCGGGATCGGGACAGCCGCCGGTCACATCATCAATAAGGCCATTGCAGTCGTCATCAAGACCGTTACATGTTTCAGCAGCAGGAGAAATAACAGGTGCATCGCATTCTACGCCGGTTTGATCCACACTGCACACGTAACTGCCAGCACGGAAACACTCGCCTAAAAGGCCGTTATCGCAGGAGTCACCAACGGGAAAATCCTCATCCACATCACCGTCACAGTCGTTATCAAGGCCGTCGCACTTTTCCGTTTTGATAGATTCAGCAATAATTGAAGCCATGGCCGTTACGATTTCGTCTTCATTTGAAGCAGCAATTGCTTCGTGGGTTCCACCGGCATAGGCAATGGCATCAGCAGGGCCCTTGGCTGTTGCAAAAGCAATTACATAAACCTTGACATCATACTGGCAAAATCCCGCTGCAGTATCACAGGAGTTTGAATCACACTGGGAATCCTGAGTACACGGCTCGGAATTATTAAGTGTACTTCTCAGATTGTAAGCAGCAGTTACGGGATCTCCAGAGCAACTTTCTTCACCGTCCGTAAGAAGAATAACACTGTAGGGGCGACAACCTCGAAGAGGATCCGCTGCAATATCAAGACTGAGTTGGGTTTGTACATCCGTAAGGGAGCCTGCAAGAGGGGTCCCGCCAACTCCACGAAGTTCCGGATCTGAAGTATAGGGGGGATTTGAGCCTGATGGTGGGTTAATTTCAGTGTGATTAACCCAGGAAAGAATGTTATCGAGACTTCCTCCAAGAGGAACGAGAACTTCACCACCGTCACAAGTATTATAACCGTCGTAATTTATGCAGACTTTGTCGTTTGAACCGGTAAGGTCATGATTGAAGGCATAGGTTGTGGAGTGACACACAGCTCCGGTTTCCGAAGAATGTACCGATGCCTGATTGTAACAAACACAGTAGGCATGCAGGCTGTAATCCTGATAAAACCTCGCCAGACCCCAGCGGACATCACCATAACTGTTTATAACAGTAGTCAGCGCATTTTTTGCCTGATAGAGTCGGCTTACCATACCTGTTTCGGATGGATGATCGACGCTTCCATCCCCGTGTGTTTGAGTTCCTGCGACATCCATGAGCATACTTCCGCTTGTATCAACAATAACATAGATGCCAGGATGAATCTCATCCGCATGGGCAATGGACGGGAACAATATGCTCATAAAGAAAAGGGTCAGTATAAAATTTTTCATTTTGGTGTCTCCGGAAGAACTGTTGACAAATAATACCATAAGTATAGACAATTTCAATATTTGCATTGTCTGAAAAACCCCTTGGATTGTTTGATTTAAAGCGGAGTTGGTTGATTCGGCCCAAAAAGTTGAAGGAAGTGGGAAAAAGCGGCAGGAGAAAAAGAAATAGTTGGTTGATCCGGCCCAAGAGATACAGCATGAGAAAAAGGACGGAAGGGAGAAAAAGAAATAGTTGGTTGATTCGGCGCCAGTAGTTTGCTGAAGTGGGAAAATGCGGCAGAACTGGAAGAAATAGTTGGTTGATTCGGCCCAAAAGATACAGCATGAGAAAAAGGACGGAAGGGAGAAAAAGAAATAGTTGGTAGATTCGGCGCCAGTAGTTTGCTGAAGTGGGAAAATGCGGCAGAACTGGAAGAAATAGTTGGTTGATTCGGCCCAAAAGATACAGCATGAGAAAAAGGACGGAAGGGAGAAAAAGAAATAGTTGGTTGATTCGGCCCAAGAGATACAGCATGGGAAAAAAGACGGCAGGAGAAAAAAGGAGGCAGTACAAAAAAGTAGATTTAGACCGCTTGCGTAATAAAAGGATCGAAACGGGAAAAGTACTTGTTTTCATCCTGCCATTTGTAATTAATCTTTGATGTTGAATGTTTATGACCTGATCCTGATCCTTTTTGCCTGACTGCCTGAGTTCCTGTCTAAAATTTCAGGGAAACAGGAAATCAGTAGCAGGAACAGGAAAACAGGGGGCTCATTCCTGAACCATTTCTTTAAAACGAGTCACAATCGTATTACTCCGCAAGCGGTCTAGATAATAAATTTCAATTAATTGTAAATATTTTTTACGATTTTAAAATTGAACAATATATATTGCGTTTGAGGGCAAAGAAATGAACTCAATTAACTTAGCACTGAAAAAATTATTGGAATATCTTTTAGAACTGCAAATATATCCGCCAACCCAGAATGTGTCCATCGTAGAAATTAGTGGTGAGTTTGATAAGAATGGGCGTCTCAGTGTGGGAAGAGATATGTTGCTGGATCCGGACGTGTACGAGGCGAGATTTGAGGAAATAATGCGAATCGGATATGCATGGATTAATATCAGTTGCTACGGCCTTTATGAAGATAAGTTGGTTGTTGGAATTGAGTTGCCTGAGAGCATGCCACAAAATCCTGTAAAAACATCGATTAACTACTCAGGACCGCCAAACATAGTTCTCGAGCACAAATGGAATGTGGAAAAGATTCTTGAAGTGAAAAACTGAACTTAAGGACACTAACGATTCAGGCTTTAGCAACGATTGGCTTTTTTTTCTGAGTTTATAACAAGTTTCAGGAGATCAGATATGACAGTTTTTTCAGCTGGAACGGTACATGAACTGCCGGAAGATATTATTGAATTACTTACAAATAAAAGCGATGTTGCAGGTTTGTGGGAAAGTCTGACACCACTGGCCCGGAACGAATGGATTTGCTGGGTGGAAAGCGTTAAAAAATTAGAAACGCGACAGTCTCATTTAAAACGAATGGAGGAACAGTTGAAAAAAGGCAAAAAACGTCCCTGCTGTTGGCCCGGATGTCCCCATCGCTGAAAACTTAAAATGTTCGAAAGGCATTCATAGGGAAACACTAACAGGAGGATGTTTTAGGTTATAAAATAAGAATGAGGAGCAATAGAAGTGATGCGGCAGTTACTGAGGATGCGACAATAATTGATTTTTTATTTCGTGCTTTACGTTCTTTTTCAGGTAATTCAGAATCAGGTCTATGTCCTTCTACTACACGACCAATTCCAATTTTATCAATCTCATCCAAAGGTATCTGACGTTTGGCAGTGTTGCCCCCTGCAATTAGAAGGTCAGTGTCAATAATTGAAGCCTTAATTGGAAATCCGATTTCCATTGAAATCCCATTTTTCATTACAATCTTAACAAAATGAAATGCTCCGGTCCATTGGATTACTCTGCCGTCTTCTTTTTCCAGATTTAAAATAGAAGATGTTATTACGTGGTAACCAGAATAGGAACTATGCACTGGAGCAACAATATCGTTGAGTTTTACTACTTCGGAGTGTTTTAACCATGTAACCTGTTTATAAGTGTGACCGCACCCGGAAGAAAATAGAATGATAAATAAAATATATATTTTAACCATACTGATACTCTCGTTTATAGTTACCATGTATAATTTAAAAAAATATAAGGACATAGTCAATTATTATTGCTGACAGTGGAAGAATTTTTTCAGGCTATTTTACTGCTCAGGCCTGTTTTTATTGCTGAGACAACGAAGTGAGCAGTGCGGAAGGATTTCATAAAATCACTCCCGTAAGTCTCAATTTACAGAAGAATACTTGAATCAGGGGAGTTTTTCGAGGGTGTAGCTTTTTTCGTATTTTTCATAGGACTGAGACGTAATACCGTTTTTAGTAGAGCCTTTATAGTTTTTCTTACCTTTTATATAAGTTACTTTGAATCGACCACCTTTATCAACTTTTATAAGGCCGGCATGAACAGCAGCAGTACAGACATTAGAATCTGCGGTATAATCATTTGTTCCCCATACACTTCCGGGAGTGCAGTTTACGGGACAATCCCAGATGAGGGACTTGCCGATAGTTGAAAGTTCAGTTGAAATTTCGGAGGACTGACTGCAATCAGCGAGAATTGTCCCTTCAGGGGGCAGAACTGGAGTTGGTCCCTTTGCATTTCCCTTTTCATCTACACTTTGAATAAAGAAAGTAAGACCCCAGTTTCCGTAGGCTTCGGATTTGATTCCATTTCGCTTGCTTCCACGATATGCGGGAAGACCTTTTGCAAAAGTAACAAGGGCATATCCTCCCTTATCCGCTGTTATTATCCCCGCATGGATCATTGCGGGACACACACCTGAATCTCCAGTATAAAAATCTGTTCCCCAGACGGTTCCCTTGGTGCACCCGGCGGGGCATTTCACGAGGAATTTTGTTCCTTCAATTTTCCCATTGCCGGAGACTTTCTCCTGAGTATCTACAAATAATTTCGCTGCTTTATCGCAGTTTGTTTCCAGTGCGCCCTTTATAATGGGTCCCTCTACTGGTTTTTTATCTTCTGTTTTGGCAATTTTTTCCTTCTTTTCTGGTTTGTTTTCTTTAATGCGCTTATGTTTCTTCTTCTTTTTCTCGAATTTCACAACATCTGAAGAATGCTTCTTGTCTTTTTTCTCATTTTTTTTGCCGCAGCCGGTGATGACAAAGGAAGCAATAATTAAAAAAGGAAGTATTGTTTTCATGGTTCTCCATTATGGCGCTGAGGCCGATTTTAAACACCGGTATATTACACATGAACGCAGGAAGAAAAAAGTAAATTCAGGGAAATAGTTACTGTCCTGAATTTCAGTTTTTCTCGTGACAGTAACTATAAGGTGTTGAAGTTACTAGACCGCTTGAGGAATAATACGATAGTAATATAATATTAAGTAAGCCTTCAGGAAAAAGGCAAATATTCACTCGCTCCTTTTACTCATGAAGCGGTTTAAATACCGGTTACTTTTTCATCTGCCCATGAAACTTTTGTTTTACTTTTTACTGGACGTCACTGTCAGTCTGGAAGGATTTGACATGGCGTGGATCTCTGGATCGTACATGGCGTGAGCCGAAACCGGGGGCACAATTCCACTTCCGATGGTCGTAGCCCGGGCCAGATAAGTAAATTCCCAGAACCCCGCCCAGATGCTGTCCGCAAAAAACAAAACCCGATCCTCCCGGAATTCTTTAAATGAAATATTGGACTCCGTATAACTTGCGAGGTTGTATGCTGTATCGTTTCCGGTTGTTACTTTTGAAGATGTCGCAAGATCCGTGTTGATTGCTTCTAACCCGGAAGGCAGGGGATCATCTAAGGCAAGGTATCTTACATTACCAACAGAGTATGGAATATGTACAAATAATCTGACCCTGACTAGCTTTCCTCCCTGTATTTCCAGGGCTGCATTACCCTTTACATCTTCAATCCGCTTGTACACGGAAATACCGGAACTGTATACGGTCACACCATTTTTCGGCGGAGTTTCTGAAAATTTCGTCTTCAGGGTATAAAAGACAGGTTTTCCCTTTTTAAGAGAAGTAATGGTGAGTTTCTGCTTTCCTTTTGCTATAACTGACGAAAAATCAAAATTATGGAAAAAAACCGTTTTCGCCGAACTATTCAATTTGAGTTGTACATTATCAAGGGTGACCTTAAAAGCTGGCGGCTCGGCTGAAAGATTCAGTTTTTTTGCATACGCTGCAAGAGCCATAAGAGCAAAAACTGTCTGCTGGGTGGTGCCAAAATACCCGTCTTTCTGAGAATCCAGGATTTTATTCATTAATTTGTTGGCCAGAGAATTATACTTATCGGATTCCAGAAGGGCAATCAGAGCAATTGATATTGTTTTCAGAGGTGAGCCGAACATATCATCATTATATTTTATTTTTTCTTTAAATTCCCCATTTTCATCAAAGCCTTCAACTATTTTCTTTAGAAGAATATCAAGTCTTGGATCATTTTTATTTCCTTCTCGAATAGCCAAGAAAAGATAAGATTTACCTTCAACACTGAGCCTATTCCAGGATCTGTAAAGAACTGAAATATGACCTGCCGGATAATTATTATTTTTTGCTAGAATATAGGAAAGATATGCTTTTAATAAGAAGTCTTCTTCATTTTCTAACTCCGTTTTAAGGTAACTGGTTACCTTTTTATCCATATGATAGGGCATTTTTAACCCTTTTTTTACGGCAGCGTTAATTGCAAGCATGGCATATGCAGTTCCATATTTATGGGTTCTATTACCACTGGGCCAGTAAGCAAGGCCTCCTTCCTCAGTCATCATTCTGGATAATCGATAGATCCCCTTTTGAGCCATTGCTTTAAGTTTTTCAGGTGTGTGTTTTGGATTTCCCAAAGTCGGGAGAATATCCATCAGGGCAAGTAACGGATAAGTGCTTGAAGTTGTCTGCTCCACGCATCCATAGGGATATTTTACAAGAAAATCAACACTTTCTTTTAATGGAGCCAATGGATTTGAAGTCACTTCCAGAGCAAGCGTTCCACCAGTCAGGGCATTTTTCGGGAAATCCAGAGTAATGCTTTGAGATTTATCGGTTATCCCTGTTGTTGAATGAGATCTGGTTAGTGTAAAAGGGTTTACCGGTATTGATGTCTGTACTGTGTCAGTTTCACCATTTTCTGCTTTTATTGAAAATGTAAATTGTGCCCTTCCAAGGGTTTGAGCATGCATTTCAAATGGAATTTCCACTGGTTTTTGAGGATTGATGGTAATAGACACCTTAGTGTCGGAAAGCAGTTTAATTCCTTTTGCTTCAATTGTAACAGTTGCTTTCACTGGCTTTGTCGTCATATTGTGAGCGACAACTCCAGCTTTAATTTTATCCCCATGGATTAAAAAACGAGGCAATGCGGGTTCAATCGTCAAGGGTTTGTTTACAATAATTTCTTTTGAAGAAGACCCGAAAAGAGATTGTTTGTCTATGGCCACAGCCATAATCCGGTAGGTTGTAACATTATCCGGCAGGGTAATTGTCGCCGAAACCTTGCCTGTTGCATCTGTTTTGAGAAAAGGGTTGAAATAAATTGTGTTTTTAAAGTCAGATCTGATCGAACTGGATTTATTAGTCGGTTTTGGCGGTTCATCGCTACCACCACCACCTGGATGAGTCAACCCGTAGAGCGTTATAAGTTCCCCGTCTATTCCTGACCTTGAATCGGATGCAAACATATTCAGCCCTATTGTGGGAAAAGCTGCTTTTTTAGGATCAGGAGTTTTAAAATCCGTAAGACTGAGAACACTTTCATCCACAACCATTAAAGCTACTTCTCCAACAACTGGCTTTTTTTCAGGGGATTTAAGTGCAACGGTGATATCAACTTTTTCCCGGGGTTTAGCTTTCGATTTGGATGTATAGATTGAAACTCCAAGAGTATATTTTTCAGATTTCACGGAAAATGCAGCATATCCGATTCGATGTTGAGAAATACCGAGATCTCTTCCTGCCCCATCTTTCTTATCCGATGTCCTTGGAGTCAGTAGATATACTGAAACAAAACCGTTTGGATAAGACTCAGCAGGAACTGGAAAAGCAAGCCAGTTTACTCCCTTTTGAACATTTCGAATCTGTTTGTAGAGTATCCCGTGATTTTCTACAGTTAAAAGAATTTTTGCCGATTGGAATGGACTTGAAATTAAAACTTTTCCTGTATCGCCAATATTATAAGCATCCTTATCAAGTTGAAGTTTTACAGGGACAAACGTACTTCGCCCAAGTCCAGCTTCCCCTTGTCCACTTACATAAAAAGACGCAGCACTTTTATGTATGTTTCCCTGAGTGTCTTTTGTCCATGCCACAGCAACATATGAACCAGGTTTATCAAAAATGTACTGACAAGTCTGTTTTTCACCAGTTCCTGTAAGTTTACATTTTCCAACCAACTTAGCCTGGTTTTCCTCTATATAGTTTTGATATTCATCGGAATCGTCGGATTCCCAGTTCCAACTCTTTATTCTTCTATAGATTTCCAGATTTACGTTTTTACCTGTAACTGGTTTCCCATCATGATCTAATGTAATCGTCTCGAAATTTGATATCGTGTTGACTTGAGGTTCGGAATCTAAAATACGAACACCAACATAATGAGAGGCTGGGTGCAAATAACAATTAGAAACCTTAGTTACAGTCTGTCTATCTAGATCTTCAACATCCGCTCTGATTGTTATTAACAATCGCCCTGAACTTTTTCTTTTAATATTTTCCTCGAGCTTATACTTGCCTTCTCTTGAAAGGCGACCTTCATACATTCTGACCATTTTAGATGCTCTATCTTTCCTTAAATTAAATGAAAAGTCTTCATAGCCAGGGGGACTAAAGGGGCTTGAAGATGCATAAATATAATAAAAAAATTTCGCCCCGGCCATGGGTGACCCGATAAGATAACGGCCGTCAATAGAGGCTTTTATTTTTTCAGTCTTCAGAATTGAAGGATTTCTAATATTCAAGCCAACCTTGAATTTGGGTTTTCTAAAAGAAGTAACTAAAACTCTTGTTGAAGTAATTTCATCTTTGTCTGTAACTTTAAGTTCATATGATCCATTTCTGCCTTCAGGCATTGTGTCAAAAGTACCCGAAATTGATCCAAATTCATTTGTGGTAAATTGCTTATACTCAATAATATCTTCATAAGGCCCTTTCAACGTTACGGTGAAAACTTTATTAGAAATTGGAATTAATTGATTATTTGAATTCTTTCTAAAAAAAGCCTTAAAAGAAATTGTTTCCCCTGGTTTGTATATTCCTTTTTCCGTAAAAATCATCGCCCTTGTTTCGGCAGACCAATTATTCCCAACATCAGGAATATTGAAACGCCAACTTTTTATATCCGAATTTCTTCCATGAATATGATAAGCAAGTTCCTTCTGATGCTCTATTATAAAATAAAGTTTTTCCGATGTAAAAAGGTCCTTTTCTTTAATAAAAATCAGACCATTCTCATCAGTTTTCTTCGTAGTAAGCAATTTCCATTGTTCATTATAGATAGTTACTTCAGATTCAGGTAGCGGTGCCATTGTCGAAATATTATTCACCCAAATGAAACCACCATCAGGAATTAGTTTTACAGAACAAGCTATCTGAGACGTTTGAACGATCCCATATTTTTCTGACTTGGAATTTTGAGATATCTTAATTTTCGGTTTTGTTTCAGAAACTGTAAAAAGAACGGGCGAATTTCCCTTTCCTTTTAGAATGTCTTTAAGAGAAAATTTGTGTGTTTTAAGTTGATTGTCCTTTAAAATTCCTTTTTTTTCTATTTTTACAGATGTAAACTGTTCAGTACTACCAAGCCCGGTTTCTGCGAGCTTTAGCCCCTGAATAATGTTTTCCTTAGTCAATATGAAAAATTCTGCGGTAAAATCTGTTATATCATTAGTTACTACTGTTAAATTATCTGTTTTTTCATAAGTTTTAAACTTGGGGAATTTAATTTCACTTTTATCCAGAACAGGCTTTACTGAAACAGTTGTTGGCGATTTTAATGAGTATCCGTACAGATCCTGAAGTTTTTCCGAGACTCTGAGTGAAAAAGCGCGTTTTTCAGGACCATTAACCTTTATTGTATCTTTATCAATATCAAAAGTTAAATCTACTTCCGGTGTAACTGTAATCAAATTTTCCATTTCTTCTGAAGAATATTTTTTAACAGGATTCGAGAATTTTAAATAGAAACTGGCCTCAGAATTTTCTACAATGTAATTGTTTTTTCCTTTTTTTATTATTTTACCTTTTGCATTACTGTATAAAAACGGATCCTGACTTTCCATGGGAGATGGCATAGTAAATGTCTTAAAAAACCAACTCTCCGGGTATTGTTTTGGATCTGATTGCATATGCATTGTTAAAGAGCTGTCAGCGGAAATAACTATCTTGCTTCCCGCAGGAAATGACCCCTGAGGAACAATTTGATACACTTGTCCTTTTGATATTCCAGGGACTTTTCTTTCAGTGATGTTGAATTTAACCGGAGCTCCGCCTGATGTAAGGCTTATTTTTTCCGTTACCTTCTCAATTGAAATTGGCTGATCAAAATAAATACACTGACCGACTGTTTTCAAAAAAAATGCGTCCTTTGAATCCCATTCTCCATCACAATTTGCCATTACAACTATCTGAGGAAATCCGCGAACAGGGTCCCAACCAATAAGAGTTTTACCGAGTAAGCATTCCCGGTGTATTGAGACTGTTTCAATTAAAGGTTCTTCAAGAATTTGACCTGTCAGTGATTTTAAATCGTTTGAAATTTGAATCCGGAACTTTTTTCCATGAAAAGAATAATCTTGAGGAAAAAACTGGAGCAACTTCTCTGATTTCCATATAAACGTCCCTTCCCCAGGTTCAATAGTAAAGGGTGGTTTTACGGTTAAACCAATTTTCTTTTTGTCCACCATTGGTACATTAAATAAAATATCTATAACTGGCTTAATATTTTGATAATTACAGAATCCACTTCCATCGATTTTTGCTGTCAGAAAACTGTGCGTATAGACTTGCGATGCAGGCTTATACAATTTCATGAAATCCGGGCGGTTTGCTTTGGATTTTTCTATTGGGGGAGGAAAAACTTCTGCATTATTGGCATATTTCAGGGGTGGAAGGACGATTTTTTCATCATTCTTAACGATTTCGACTTTTCCCGTTTTCTGAGAACAGGTTGCAACAAAAGCCAATAAGAACATCGGTAAAAGCCTGACAAAATGCAAATATTTCTTATTCATAATTCAAATATCCTGACATAAATTAGTTGGCAATATTTTCAGCAGCTTACGGTGTTTATTCCGCCTTAGAAAATTGACAAAACCCTCATATTTTCGAATTACCAGTAGACACAAAATAAATCAAACCGTTCGAGCTTGATTTATATTTCCCCGTCCCCTGTTATAAAATTGCAGAAAATATATATTACGTCAATAAATATTTATTAAGGATAACTATTTCTGAATGATTAAAGTTACTGTACAAATTTTTTTAACTTTCTGATAATATCCCGCTTTATGAAGGAACAGAATATTTTCGAAAAAGATGCATCGTCAATTTCTCTACTGAAAAAAAGACTTTATAACTCTCTTCTCGTTTTTGTCCTGCTTGTGATATTCGGTTCCATGGGCTTTTACCTTCTCGGACAACTCTATATGCCTGGTCACTTTCCATCCTTCAAAGGCTGGTCTTTAGTTGACTGTATATATATGATGATGATAACCGTAACCACTACCGGCTACGGGGAGATTCTTCAGGGAATGGAACTTCCTGTCATCCGGATCTATACCACAATACTATTGGTTTTCGGACTGGCAGTATATGTGAATATTGTTTCCAGCATGACTACCTTCTTTGTGGAAGGCGCATTCAGTCAGTTCACCCGGAGGCGGAGAATGCAGAAAAAAATTGAAGCTCTGAAAGATCATATCATCGTCTGCGGACTCGGCAATGAAGGTTTTCATGTTATCCGCGAACTTATGACAACACGCTGGAACTTTGTTGCTATCGACATTGATGAAAAAAACCTTCTGGATAAAAGTCAAGCCCTCGATTCCAACGGAAAATTCCTTTATATATGCGGTGATGCCCTCGATGATAAAATTCTTCAGGCTGCCAACATTGGAAACGCTTACGGACTTATTTGCTCCCTTCCCCAGGATAAGGACAATCTTTTCGTTACAATTACCGCCCGGCAGATGAATAAAGATATCCGCATAGTAAGCAAAGCTCTCGATATGAGAACATCTGAACGGATAAAAATTGCCGGAGCGGATACCGTTGTTTCCACAAATTTCATTGGCGGAATGCGGATGGTCAGTGAGATGATCCGACCCCATGCAGCTCAGTTTCTGGATATGATGCTCCGGGACCGGGAAAAAAATCTCCGGGTGGAGGAACTGCTCATATCAAAAGGCTCCAATCTGGCTGGAGTTAAAATTAAAGATGCAAATATAAACCGGCACGGTAAAGTATTGATTATTGCAACAAGAAATCCGAAAACCGGTGAATACATACACGGCCCCGGCGGTGATTTTGAACTACTTGAGGGCATGATACTCGTGGTTTTAGGCGATCCGGTTTCCATAAGTTCATTACGAAATGAATTCAGTAATCTCGCCATTGCCGAAAATCATTAATTTTCGTGTCCGGAAATTCGGATAGAACGATAAAATTCAGGAGTTTTTATGAGAAAATTATTTGGAACAGACGGAGTACGCGGAGTTGCCAATAAATCTCCCATGACGGCGGATACTGCTCTCCGCCTTGGCTATGCGGCGGCATTGTTATTCAAACCTAAAAACCGTCGTGGACGATTCCTAATCGGCAAAGATACGCGTCTTTCCTGCTATATGTTTGAAAACGCCATGGCAGCAGGAATAATGGCTATGGGCGGCGATGTCCTTTTTGTAGGGCCGCTACCGACGCCAGCTATTGCCCACCTCACCATGTCCATGCGCGCCGATGCAGGTATCGTGATAAGTGCAAGTCACAACCCATTTAACCATAACGGTATCAAGTTTTTCTCAGGAAATGGTTATAAACTTCCCGATGAAATGGAATCTGAAATTGAAAAACTCATGGTTTCTCCTGAACTTGAAGCCCTTATGGCCACAGGGGAAGCTATCGGAAGATCCCGGCGCATCGACGACGCTTCTGGCCGCTATATTACCTTCTGTAAAAATACATTTCCGGGAGATCTCACATTAGATGGAATCCGTATGGTTGTGGACTGTGCTAACGGAGCAGCTTACAAAGTAGCTCCTCTGATTTTTCAGGAACTCGGTGCGGAAGTAATTTCCATCGGTGTAAATCCCAACGGAACAAACATAAACTCCCTTGTGGGCGCTTTGCACCCCGAAAATACATCGGAAAGCGTCAAAACATATCGAGCTGATCTGGGTATTGCCCTTGACGGAGATGCAGATCGGGTAATTTTCACCGACGAAAAAGGTGAAATAGTCGATGGCGACGCAATTCTTGCAATAATTGCAAAATCCATGATAACCGAGGGAAAACTCAATAAAAACACCCTCGTGGCCACGGTAATGAGTAACCTCGGACTTGAACGAGCTGTACGAAAAATGGGGGGAAAACTCGTCCGAACTCAGGTTGGAGACCGCTACGTTTTCCAGTCCATGCTCGAAGAAGGTTACAACCTCGGTGGTGAGCAGTCCGGGCATATCATTTTGCGGGACCACACTACAACGGGAGACGGCATCATCGCTGCATTGCAGGTTCTGGCAGTCATGAAAAAAACAGGTAAAACTTTAAGTGAACTTAAAAGTATTCTCACCAGGGTGCCTCAGGTTCTACTGAATATTGATGTTCGGGAGAAAAAACCTATTGAATCAATACCTTCCCTTGCATCTCTGATTAAATCCAGTGAAGAAAAACTAGGGGAAAATGGAAGAGTTTACATCCGCTACTCGGGAACGGAAAGTAAAGTCCGTATCCTTGTGGAAGACACAAATGAAATCACGGCAAGAGAAATTGCCGACGAACTGGCAGATGCCTTCAGGAACATATAAAAAAGAGGCGTAAAATGAATAATATCCGACTTCATGTTAATGTTGATCACATTGCAACACTGCGCAATCAGCGAAATACAAAATATCCGGATCCCGTACAAGCGGCTTTCATCTGTGAAATGGCGGGAGCTCATGGAATTACGGTTCACCTGCGAGAAGATCGTCGTCACATAATGGATCGTGATGTGGAAATTCTTCGAAAAACTATTCAGACAATTATGAATCTCGAAATGGCCGCCACGGATGAAATGGTGGGAATAGCCTGTACTCTGCATCCTGACATCGTTACTTTAGTTCCTGAAAAACGTGAAGAAAAGACAACGGAAGGTGGTCTTGCTGTTTTAAATGATAATGTTCGCGCTTCTCTCAAGGAAAATATAAAAAAACTCCGGGATGCAGGAATCAAAGTCAGCCTTTTCATTGATCCGGAAATTGATGCCGTCAATATTTCAAAAGAATTGAATGCGGATATTATCGAACTGCACACAGGAGATTACTGCAATGCCGCTACGTGCTGCTTTTCACAGGAGCTACTCCGCCTTGAAAAAGCTGCAAATGAGGCAGCAAAACTTAAACTGACCCTTGCGGCAGGTCACGGACTTGATTATGTCAACGTAAAAGGAATACTTCATTTAAAGGATCTCAAAGAACTGAATATCGGCCACAGCATCATTTCCAGAGCAGCCATATGTGGGCTGGAGTTCGCAGTCAAAGATATGCTTGAGGCCATCTCGGAGTAAAAATCATGCGTCTTGTAACATCCGAAGAAATGCGCGCCCTCGACAATCACGCCATCAATAACCTTGGGATTCCTGGGTGCGTACTTATGGAACTCGCCGGATCCGCTGCTGCGCGGGCCATCATGGAAAGATGGACCGTTGAAGGACGCAGTTTTATAGTCGTATGCGGTCGCGGCAACAATGGTGGTGACGGATTTGTTGTTGCCCGTCATCTTCAAAATCATCACGCCCATGTCAGCATTGTCACTTTAGCCGGGGAATCCCAACTTGCGGGGGATGCACTTACAAATTATCGTATAACGCGGAAAATGAACATCCCCGTTATCGAAATGGACTCATCGTCGGACATCATGTATCTTGAAGATCTATTCAATGATGCGGATTTCATCGTTGATGCAATCTTCGGCACCGGCCTTGATCGCGACGTAAACGGCATAAGTCGTGAAGTAATTTCCATGATAAACGCCGTTTCCGCCATCCGCATCGCCATTGATATTCCATCGGGTCTCAATGCCAACACGGGCTCTCCCATGGGTATCTGTGTAAATGCGGATCTCACGGTCACCTTCGGGTACGCTAAAATCGGGCATTTCACATCACCTGGTTTCGAAAACTGCGGTGAAATCGTCGTAGCTGATATTTCCATTCCACCTGTAAGCCACGGTGATGCTACGGTTTTTGTTACGACGGACACCTGGGTTCTGAGTAGTCTTCCCCGTCGAACACGACGCGGCCACAAGGGTAATTTCGGTCACTCAGTGATTATTGCCGGCAGTCGCGGAAAACTCGGTGCCGCCATAATGGCAGGACGCAGTGCCGTTACCATGGGGAGCGGACTTGTGACTTTAGTTTCACATGCTGATGTGCTTGATATTCTCATGGGTCGCATTACGGAAGAAATGTGCAGGTCCCTGTGTTTCGATCCTCAGGATCCTGCCTTTGATGATCTTATGGATTTTATTTCCGGTGACATGCGGGCCGTAGCTTTTGGTCCCGGTCTTGGGACAACAGATGAAGTTTCAACTCTTCTCGATCGCATTCTTCACACGATCAAAGGTCCTGTAATTATTGATGCCGACGGTCTCACATGCATAGCACGCCGACCGGAAATTCTGGAGAATGCCACCTGCGAGGTTATTTTGACACCTCACCCCGGGGAAATGGCCCGCCTTTGTGGCAAAACCGTCAAGGAAATCGAAAATTCCCGCCATACCACTGCTGTGGAATACGCACGAAAGCATAATGTAAATATCCTTCTGAAAGGTGCCCGCACAGTAATTGTAAGCTCAAAAGGGCGCATAGCTATTAATCCTACTGGAAATCCTGGCATGGCCACGGGAGGCAGCGGAGACATTCTCACGGGATTCATTACGGCTCTTTGTGCTCAAGGCTGCACTCCTTTTGAAGCCATGTGTATCGGCGCTTTCCTTCATGGTCGAGCCGGAGACATCGCCGCCCGGGAATGTGGTGAAATTTCCCTGAAAGCATCGGATATTATCGACAATCTGCCCGATGCATTTTCCTCCCTTGGATCCGAGGATCCTGACGAATAGAAAATCGACACAACTTTAAATTGCGTTTTTTAATTATCAATTGATATTGAATATGCCCTGTTACTGAACCTGTTTTCCTGAGTTACTGTCAAAAAAATCAGGAACACAGGAAATCAGTAGCAGTATCAGGGAAAACAGGGTTTTTCTCCTGAAGTATTTCTTTAGACTTACTATCGTATTACGTATAGATTTTTAAAAAAGTTACTATCCTTTTACTCCGCAAGCGGTCTGGATGACGCAAGGTGTCATAAATACATAATTTTTAACAATTATTTTGTTGAAAATTGGGACATAGTCCATTAAAGCATACGGTAGATTATGGAGTCCCTGATGAAATATTTACTGTTTTTTACAGCCCTCGCGTTTGCTTCATGCTCTGATGATGCAAAAAATAACAATTCCAATAATTCAAACAACACGAATACAAATAACATAACTAATTCAAATAATAACAACACGAATAACAACACCAATACTGTTATCGATGAACCGTCAAACAACGAAATTGACGCCGTTTACGAATCAATTGAAGTTACGCCTGAGGCTTTTGTATTGAATGGTAAACCAACACTTCTGCGCGGAGGAACCATTCAGTGGCAGCGCCTTCCTGAAGGAGAGTGGGAAGATCGAATCAAAAAATTCCGGGCGGCGGGTTTCAATACAATTGATATGTACGTTGCGTGGAATATGGTGGAAACACAATCCGGCGTCTTCAATTTTACCCAGCCGGACATGGGTGCATTTCTGAATCTCGTGAAAAAATACGGTCTTTTCGTGTATTTCCGCCCGGGCCCCTACATCTGCAACGAACTGAACGGCGGTGGCGTACCATCTCACCTCATGGATGAAAGTACGAAAAAAACTAAAAATGCCGATGGTTTTTATAATTTCCGCACGGATGATCCCGACTGGCTAAATCGCGTCAGTGCTTATTTCACTGCTCTCAATAACTTTATTAAACCCTGGCTTATAACAAACGGCGGTCCCATCATTCTTTATGGCATCGAAAATGAATACAACTGGTTTGAAACCTTTGCCGGTGTCGATAAACTCTTTAATTATGAAGGGTCTTCCGAGCGTGACGTCTTTCAGGATACGGGTACTAAAGTATATCTTGAATCTCTGAGGGATTTTCTAATTGCAGACGACATAGATGTTCCTGTCACAACCTGCCCCGGAGATTCTCAAGTAAACGGCATGGGGGACGCTGAAGGAATCATTCCCATGCCAAACATGTATAAATACGGCAAAACCGAAAAATATGCCTATGACACATTGAAATCCATGCATGATCCCACTCGTTTCGGAGGAGCTTATACTCAGTATCCCACGGGAACCACGGAATCCGAACGAAAAGCTACCCGCATGATGCGCACTATCATGGGAGGAATGGATGCTTTCTTTGCTTTCAACGCCGCGGGCCTCCATCAGGAAGGGCGCAATAATGCCATGGTACTGAATAACGCAGGCCTGCAGAGCGCCGTGGATACAAGCCCTGAAAATATACTTAATCTTTTTGTCTCTCCTACAATTGGCTGGTTTCACAATGTAGTGGATTACTACGGCCCTATTTCCCCATCGGGGGTTTTACGAACAAAATACTATCATTTCCGCCGTCGGAATATGTTTTTGGCCTCCTTTGAAGAAATGATTGCCAGCGCTCAGTATCCGGAGCGAAGCGGTCTTTTCGATGGTGCAAACTCTGATCTTACAGTGGATTCAACCGCAATCGGGGCTTTTGAAGATGCAACTGCTGTTCACTGGTGGTTTGACACACCTTCCCCTGTTATTCAACTTTTAAATGAGTCAGGATCAACAGTCACACTGGATCTTAACACCATAAACTTCCGTGGTCGCTCCCTTCCAGTTGCAGTACCCTTGTCTATACTTCCTGAAAAATATCCCGGTGCCGCTCCGTCAGGATCCACTGAAATCAACTCCCCGGATTCCCCGGAGGAGCTTCACTACAGCCATATGATGGTTTTTGACGTTCCTTTAACTCAGCACATTTCTCTTGTATATTCTACTGCGGAAATCCTCACCCTGCGCGATTTTAACGATGAAACGCTTCTTATCGTTTATACTCCTTCCATGACCCAGGCGGAAATGCTCTTTTCAGGAAACTACACGGTTTATCATACAGACTGTGGAATGCAGGCTTCTGAAATCAACGGCGAAACTGTATATCACTGGACTCAGGACATCCTGCGTACCATGATTCTAACGGATGAAGACGGCAAGCGGGTGCGAATTCTAATTGCCGACCGTACTGCGGCGGGCAGGGCATGGTTTTTTAAATTTAAAAACCGCGACATGCTGGCTCTTGGGCCAGAATACTTTGAACTTACAAACAATTCATCCATTGCCCTTGGTGCGGATATAACCATGAAAGCCGAAGGAGGAGATTTTTACATCCTCAGCCCGGAAGAAATCACTCTGGAAAACTTCACAGTAAGTATGGATTTTTCCACAATTACAGGACTGACTGCCTTCACATCTGATTCTTCGGAAGCATCTGTCCCCCCGGCTCTTAACTCAGAAAAGTGTTCCAACGAATGGATTCCCGACTCAAGCGGTGTTTTCCCAACGGATGCGGTAGACATTTCCGGGGAACTACCTTCCTTTGAATCCATGGACATCCATGAAGGAACCGTATGGGTTAGCGGCAGCTTTGAACTAACTTCAGTACCTTCAAATGCAACACTTTACGTGGAAAACGCATCGGATATCGTTGGAATCTACGTTAACGGTCACTACATCACTACCGTTTCTCCTCACGGTACTGAAATAAACTCTGCAAGCCTTGACCCCTCGTACAATTTCTCCGGAATTGCTCAGCATCTAAAATCCGGCACCAACTGGATTTCCTTCCGCACAACCATCTGGGGACACGGCAGTTTTATGTGGCCACGAGGAACCATGAACCTGTCTACAGCAAAGATTCCTGCTCTCGGGTTTGATTCCCTCCGGGGGATTATCGGAGCCGTTTCCATAAACTCTCAGGAAATTACCAACTGGAAAATTGTTCGCGGTTTGCAGGGGGAAAAAGCTGGTTTTATGGATGGGACCCTTCCCGATTCCACGTCCTGTGATCTTCCGAGCTTTGAAAAGGGAAATATTAAATGGTTTGAAGCTTCCTTTGACACCCCTTCAGACAATACAATTCCACTGGCTTTGAGCATTTCCGGCACAAACCTTTTTGCTGAAATTTATCTGAACGGTCATCTTGTAGGACGCTATATCAGTGATGAAGGTTTCATTTCCCGGGGAACCTGGACCCGGAGCATCCGCGATATGTGGATGAATTCCTCTCCGGATCACTTCCCCCTGGCCCAAAGCCGCATGAATCATGCAGGGCCAAATCGCATCACTATTGTGTTTTTTGACTGCAGCGGTGATGAAGAACCCGCTGGCTATGTTGAAAATATCGAAATAATCCACTCCCCGGAAGAAAAATCCGTAGAAAATGGCATCACTGTAAACACCCCGAGAAATCTCATAACCCACCACTCAACAATAAAAACCCCCGAGTAAAAGTATATCGAAAAATTGATTAATATTTTACAATCTGCTACTGAACTTTTTTCTGATTACCGGTTAATATTAATCAGGTATTCAGGCAGTCAGGAAAACAGGGACAGGCTCAGGTCATAAACATTCAATATCAAAATAATATTACAAAAACTGGAAGAATATATTCACTGTTCTACTCTCGATCCTTTTTTAGAATTTAATTCCGGCGAAAAACTGAATACCAGCGGATCGATAGGATTCAAAAGGAAAAACAAACAGTGCCCCGCCAATTCTGAAACGTCTGAAGTCTTTGATAACGCCCATTTTCAGCAAAACCGTGAACGAAATATCATTAATTTCCTCATTTCCCGAAAAAATCACTAACTGGGTAGAAATTTCCCCGAAAAATGGACGATAGTGATATCTGTAGGAAAATGGAGGAATAGATAAATGCATTGCTCCATTAATCTCTTTGCCATCAAAAGTTTTTTTTAATGAACCAGTCTCCATACCCCAACCCAGGCAGTGTCTCTTTCCGCATAAATATATTTTTACGGCATATTCTCCACCGTATAGCCAATCACTCTTAATTCCTATACTTTTTATTTTTCCCACACCCAAACCGCCTCCGGCTTCGATTGCGATGTACCAATTGTCATCGTCCGGATGAGAAGATGCAAATACTGAATGAGGAATTATTAAAATTAAAACTGTAAACAAAATTGTAAATATTGGCTTAAAGTTCATAATTTTAAAAATATCATGTAATTTTACTTTGACAATATTTTTATAGAAAAAACTATTATTTTCAGAATCAATATTAAGTTTTATAACTTAATCAAACAAGTAGTGTTTTTTTACGGGGGTGGTTATTTTCCATGTGCAGGCAAGCCCCTTTGGGAAAGTCACGAAATCACCTTTTCCAAAACAAACGGATTTTCCATCATCATATGTTACTTCTACCTGACCTTCGAGGAAATAGCAGCTCTCGGACGTGTCATAAAACCAGTCAAAAACAGAGATCTCCTTTTCCCAAATCGGCCATGAAAAAACACCCATTTTCTCAAGTTCATTTACTTCAAGTTTTTTTATTAAAACCATTAAAACCTCCTTCATCTTCTATATTTTAAAATCTGTGTTCAATTGAAATGGCTGTTTTCAGTGTTCCTGGTAGAAAAATCGATGTCTCAAACAGAAGAGCAAAATCTCTGGACATGCGGTAACGGATTCCAACTGCTCCTTCAAGAGCAGGTAAAACAGGTGGAAGATCAACATTTTCTCGATCCCAGTTTGGATTGTGATAACAACTGTCGGTCCAGCGATCATTTGTGGATGCACGGTGAATGTTACCGGGCCGGCATCCTGATGTCGCCCAGGATGTAGCTGTACCTGTTAAGACACCGACACCGATCCCACCCCGAAGGAAAAAATCCAGTTCCGAACTGAGAGTCCAGTATTTTTTCCAGGAGAATTGGGCATATATGAAGTACATGTTTTCAAATTCCATGTACTGCGTTTCTGCCCAGGAATAATTTTTTGCATGAAAATTTCCGTCAGATGCCCTGATATGCCAGTAATTAAGTGAGATTTCAAAAGGAGTTTTCTTTTTACCGAAAGACCAAGCACCACCGGCTCCTTCGCCGTAAAAAGAACTTGAATGGGTTAGAATAGGTTTTAAAAAAAATGATGGAACCGTTGTTCCAGAAACGTTTACGGACACGGCCGGATTAGTTGTCAACCGATCCGTAAAAGACTGAGTAAGCAGAAAAAGTGTAATAATATAGGTCATATATTTTTAAGAGCGCTTTCGAGAATATCTTTTGCCGCCTGAATCCTGTCGGTTTTTCCAAAAATAGCGTTACCTGCGACCAGCATATCTGCTCCAGCCTGACACACGGCACCGGCGGTAGAAGGATCAATACCACCGTCTACTTCAATGACAAGGGCGGGATTTCGTTTTTCTGCCATTTCCCGGATGGCGGAGATTTTATCAAGACACCGGGGAATAAATTTCTGTCCGCCGAAACCGGGATTAACACTCATGACTAAAACCAGATCAGTTATGTCGATTATGTTTTCAAGTAAGCCCACTGGTGTTGACGGATTAAGAGAAACACCAGCTTTTGCCCCGAGTTCTTTAATTAAACTCAAAGTTCGGTGAATGTGCAAATCCGCCTCAACATGAATGGTTAAAATCTCTGCACCTGAAGAAATAAACCTTTCAACCCATCGGGAGGGTTCTGATATCATAAGATGAACATCAAGAGGAATACCGCATGGTTTCAGTTTTTTTACGACATCGGGGCCAAATGTAATATTTGGAACATAATGGCCGTCCATTACATCAATGTGAAGCCAGTCAGCTACAGACCTGACAGATTCTATTTCCGATTCCAGACGAAGAAAATCCGCACTCAGGATGGATGGCGCTAACTGAATCTTTTTCATTACGAGGCCTTTCTGCGAAGTCGGGCTCCAAAAAATCCGTCGCAATCATGACGATGGGTGTAAACCCTTAGAAATCCTTTTTCATTGAGGACTTTATCCCAGTCAACCAGAGTATTTTCCGGAGGTGGAGCAATCTCAAAATCTTTATGATTATCTAAAAACCAACTAACCTGATCTTCCGTCTCTTCATTATTGAAGGTACAAACAGTGAAAACAAGAATACCCCCCGGGGCCACACAATCGGAAACATTTTCGAGTAAAGTACGCTGAATTTTTATAAGATTATCAACATCCTGACGCTCAAGACGCCATTTTGCTTCGGGATGTCGTCTCAAAACACCGAGACCACTGCAGGGAGAATCCAGCAGTATGCGATCAAAACTCTCTTCAAATTTAGCCGATGAAAGATCCATACTCATTGTTTTTATTGAGCTGCACCCCGTCCGGATAGCTCGCTGCCTGAGCGCGTCCATTTTGGAAGTTTTACTGTCCACAGCCAGAATACGGGCCTTATTTCCGCTCAAAGCCGCCATGTGAAGGGATTTACCACCGGTGCCGGCACAACCGTCTAAAATATTTTCCCCTTCCTTCGGATCCACATAGAGACTCACAAGTTGGCTTCCTTCATCCTGTACGAGATAAAAACCATCCCGGTGAAGTTGCTGACGTACTGGATCGCCCATACCGCTTACTTCAAGACCGAAAGGAGAATGCTTTGTTCTGGAAATCCGAATTTCAGGATATTCTTTTTCGAGTTTTTCAATGAGTTCATCCCGTGTGTTTTTGAGAATATTTGCCCGGATTATCGTTCGAGCTCGTGTGTTAAGTGATGAACTCAACTCTGCTGCCTGTTCCTCGCCAACACTTTTTACTAAAATATCAACAATCCAGCGCGGAAACGAATAATATTCACTTATGTACTCAACGAGAGCCTTTTCCCGGGAGGGAAAATCCGGTTCGCCTTCGGAAACAATTTTCCGAAGTACCGCATTGGCAAAACCTGCTGGGGCGCTGCCAACGGAAAGCCTTATTATTTCTACAGCCTTATCCACAACGGCATAGGATGGAATTGAATCCAGAAAAAGCAGTTGATAGGCGGCTATTAAAAGCTGTCTTTTAACAAAAGGTGGTGTATGAGACAAGGGATGCTTTATATAATGTGCAACGGTTCTTTCAAGACGACTTTTATTTCGCAGAACTCCGAAAAGAAGTTCCATAGCTAAGGCTTTCACATCCCGTGAAATGCCCGCACGTTGAGCAAGAGCATCGAAGGCTATATTTGCATAAGCATTATGATTTTCGACTCTTGCAAGGGCTTCCGCTGCTAAAAGCCGTGGTTCAGTGGCAATATCCATCAAAAAACCTCCATAAAAGAACCCGGATCAAATGAATTTCCGGCAGATGCTGCCTTGAAAGTCATCCGGACTTTTGAGGGCATCTGTAACTCATTAATTGTTACAGAGCCTTCTTTACAGGCAACAATAAGACCATTTGAACTCATTCCAAGTATTTCTCCGGGCTTTCCCGAAGCTTTGAACACCTGTGGATGAAAAAGCTTTATCCGCTGTTCTTTGTAAACAGTCCAGGCTCCAGGCCGGGGATCATATCCCCGGATGTGGGCACAGACTTTATCAGCTCTTTGAGTCCAGTCAATACGTGCGCTTTGAGTTTCAAGAGCTCCGGCATAAGTGGAAAGGTTGTTGTCTTGAGGTGTGCGGGGGAGTAATAGACCTGTTTTCTCTTCTAAATCAAGAACATCACCCAGCATCTGAGCCCCGGAAATAGCGCAGAAATCAAGCAATTCACCGGCACTATTAAATGCAGTTATGGAAAACTTTTTTTGGGAAATGATGTCCCCGGCATCCATTTCACTTCCTACCTGCATAATTGTAACTCCGCTTTCTGTACAACCTTCTATGAGAGCATGATTTACGGGAGCGGGACCTCTAAAACGGGGAAGCAGCGAAGGATGGATGTTCAAACAACCGTTTTTAAACGCATTTAAAACACGATCCGTTAAAATTCGTCCATAGGCGACGACAATGCCATAATCTGCGCCTGTTGCTTCAAGTTTTTCCGCAAAGGAAGCAGTTTTGACCGCCACGGGATTAATATATGGTATAGCGTTAACTTCACAGAATTTTGCCACCGCAGTCCCCTCGAGTTTTCGGCCGCGCCCTTTTGGACGATCGGGCTGAGTAACTGCAAGACAAACTTCATGTTTAGAATTCAATAATTCCAGAGCCGGAAGAGCAAACTCCGGGGAACCAAAAAATACAAGTTTCATTTTAATCCTGTTGTCCGAATAGAATGACTGAGCATCGACTATATTTCATGTGATATCCTGAAGTTTATGCTCCATCTCTTTTTTGAGCCAGGTTATCTCATCGTGAAGAAAAGACTGCATTTTAAGGGGCATTTCTGCCAAAAACAACAGATACTCCCGGTAATTGGACCTTGCTTTTGCATCGGTCCCTCCAAAGAAAACTTCAGGACTTTGAATGGAAATTTTGTCCAGAAGATTAAAAAATCTCCCCCGGGTAGTCTGTTGATGATTATTGCGCGACACAAGTTTCGGGTTCAATGCCCCACATAGCCTGAGAGCGCAGGCAAGATTCTCCGCTTCTCTGCCAGATATTCCACTATAAATTGTTGCTTCTCTCCAGTTTTTACCGCTGCGAAAGAGTTCTACAGCCCTTACCCAGAGGGGATCGAGATATTCACTGAATTTGAGAAGATCCCATACTTCATTATTAATACCCGACGGTTCTTCGCCCTCGGAAAGAGCAAATGATTGAGAAGGATGATAATTTTCAATAATTCCTTTAACAATAAGAGGCAGAGGATTTATTGTGGGGAGAATAAAATTGAAAGAGAAACTCTGGTTGAAATCACACGTAAAATTCACGTTTTCACGGAATAGTTCTTCAAAACCTGCCTGCCGACATTTGTTCATGTAGCGTTTTTCATCGCCTTCGCGAATCAAATGCCGTCGCCGAGCTGTTTCCACAGGATCAAGGGGCGGTTTTGCAATATCAGACACAACACGTTCATCAAAACCAGTTTTTTTCAGAATGTCCGCTAGAATAAAACCGTAATTATCTATATCTCCAAGCATGCCACCATGCCACCACAGAACGTAATTCCATGATCCCGTTACGACTTTCATTACCCCTGTAAAGCCGCTTCGGTGTTTTTCAAGTAAAATAGACCCTGCATCAGGTTTATATCCGTAATTATCGTTAGTATCCGTCTCCCGGGGAATAACTGCAAGATTTCCACCGGTGGTGTTTCGTTTTAAAATCCCCGGTTTAGTAAGCTCTTCCGGTACGTCAAAATCCGCGTCATCATCATTGTCAGCACCCACGGATGGAATATCTTCATCTCGAATTTCAACAACAGCCTCAGGTTTTTCTTCCAGTGAAATCAACGGTAATTTGGGTTTTTCAACTTCGTCTCCTCTAATACCGAAGACGTCCTCGGAAAATCCGAGATCCACGGATTTCATTCCATCAAAACTACCTTCAGATTCAAGAGATCTTGTATCAAAGGCTTTGAAACTTCCTATTTCATCCATGATTTTTTCGACGGATCCTGGACGAGATGGTTTCAATTCAGGAGGTTCCTCTGTCTTTACAACGGGGGAAGATTTATCATCGGAACCCGCAATAGTAAAAAGTTCCGATTCAATATCCGGAAGATTTTCATTATTATTTTCAGATTCTGGTTTATCCTGATTAAAGTCGCCAGATTTTTCAGTCAAAGCAGTACCTCCCTTAACCTCAGAAGTGCGGCGCCACATATTAACACATTTTTATTACTATTTTCACCCTGTTTTTACACTGGATGTTTTATTAAAAAAAGTCAAAAAACTATTTTTACCATGACTCTCAAGTCTTTTTTGTAAAAAATACTTTTAGAACATGATACCAGGCTTTGCTATAAAATAAACTGATGACTCTGATTTTTCGAATTTCCGGCTAGAGACTTATTGACTTAACCTGTGCTTGTTTTATAGTTACGTCATGAATCAGTTTGAAGCTTTCGAAATAATCAATGACATCATTATTGACTCCTGGTTTTCCACGGATGCCCAAGGGCAAATTACTGGCTACAATCGGATGTTTTACAGTCTGTTTCCAAGGGCCATTGCAAGAAAACTAAAGGGCATCAAACTTCAGGATACCATGGATATTTCTGTAGATATCGTATCTGAAGCTATTACCCAGAAACGTCAGGTACGGTTCGACGAAATTAACGCCGTCATACCTGAAGTGGGAGAATTCCGGTTTATCATGAGTGCCATTCCTGTCACCGATGAAGGTGGTCAGATTACCGGAACCGTAGTCATCATGCGCAATGTCACCGATGAAGCCATGGTACAGGTAAAATATCAGGAAATGCTCGATCGGGAAGCCCGGGAACGTGAGCTCCTCCGGGATGAACTTAACCGCCGTACCGAAAGCCTCATTGAAATCAGCAAAAAATACTTTGAACTTCGGGCATCTATTAAAAAACGTCTCAAGGGCCAACTTAGTCCATTTATTTTAAAAATTAACCAGAATTGAAACCTGCTATCCTATCAATTTCTTCCATTATTTTTCGATTTTGTAATTTGCCCTTGTCACTTTTAATTTTTTATCAGGTAATTCATGAGTAAAATTGATGGTGCAAAGGAAATTCTAAAAAAAGTCTTTGGATATGACGAGTTCAGACTTTCTCAAGAAGATGTTATTCAAACCATACTCGATGGAAAAAGTGCTTTTGCTCTCATGCCCACAGGAGGAGGAAAAAGTCTCATTTTTCAAATTCCTGCGTTGTTACTGGAAGGTGTCTGTATATGCGTTTCTCCCCTGATTTCACTGATGAAGGATCAGGTAGATGCTCTGACGGAAGCGGGAATTGCCGCGGAATTTTTTAATTCTTCACAAAAACTATCGGAAAAGCGTAATGTCTTAAGTGATCTGAAAAACGGTTCTCTTGATATTCTTTATGTAGCCCCAGAACGACTCATGATGGACGATTTCCTTGAGTTGTTGTCAGGAATAAAAATATGCCTTTTTGCCATTGATGAAGCCCACTGCATCAGCACCTGGGGGCATGATTTCCGACCTGAATATGTAAAACTTGGACGACTGCGCAGGCTGTTTCCCGATGTCCCATTTGTTGCCTTGACTGCTACTGCGGACATCCACACAAGGCGGGATATAATCGACAGGCTTCACCTGGATGATGCAGAAGTTTTTATCAGTTCCTTCGATCGTCCGAATATCCGATACCGAGTCATATCTAAATACCATCCTATTGAGCAACTGGTTCAGTTCATACGGCATTATCCGAACGAAAGCGGCATAGTCTACGCATTGAGTCGTGCAAAAGTCGAGGAAACCGCTGCCAAACTCGTAAATTTTGGTTATTCCGCTGCTCCATATCATGCGGGACTCTCATCATCTCAGCGACAATATGTCCAGGATGAATTTTTAAAAGACAATGTCAAAATAATAGTTGCCACAGTAGCCTTTGGCATGGGTATCGATAAATCAAATGTGAGGTACGTTGTTCACTTTGATATGCCAGCAAACATAGAAGGTTATTATCAGGAAACTGGCCGCGCAGGTCGTGATGGATTGCCTTCTGAAGCTCTTCTTTTGTTCGGTTACGGTGATGTGAATATTGCCCGAAGTCTTATTGAAAAATCCGATAATTCCGAGCAGATCCGTATTAAAACATCTAAACTTAATCTCATGGTTGCCTATGCGGAAAACACTTCCTGTCGTCGCCGTAGCCTTCTTAATTATTTTGGTGAAAACCCTGAGCATGATTGCGGCAACTGCGATAACTGTCTTGATCCTGTTGCAACCATCGATGCAACTGAAGACGCTCGAAAAGCCCTGAGTTGTGTCTATCGCACAGGACAGAGTTACGGAATAACCTATCTGATTTCCGTTCTTCGGGGAGCTCATACGGCCCAGATATCCCAGCGTGGCCACGATCAATTAAGTGTTTTCGGGATCGGCCAGAATAGACCGGAACTCTACTGGCAACATATTTTCAGACAACTTATCCATCATGGTTTTTTATTTCAGGATATAAGCCGCTACAACATACTGACTCTTTTGGAAACTGCACGCCCCCTTCTTAAAGGTGAGATCACCTTTTTAATTCCGGAATACCGGGAGAAAACTTTCTCAAGTAAAAAAGAAAAAAGCCGGAAAAAATCACCTCTTCCTGCTGCTTCTGACAGTCTTTTCGACAAACTTAGAATCCTCCGGAAGGATATTGCTGCCCAGGCTGGAAAACCACCGTTTGTCATATTTTCGGACATGTCTTTACACGATATGGCGAGGAAACGTCCCGTTACAAATGAAGAATTTCTTGATATTTATGGAGTTGGACAGGCTAAGCTTTCGAAATATGGCAGGGAATTTATGGATTTAATAAGAATACACTGTAATGAAGAACCCGAATAACCAAATTCTTTATCCCGCTTCCCGAGAAATACAATAGTAACTCGTTTTAAAGAAATGCGTCAGGAATGAGCCCCCTGATTGTCCTGTTCCTGCTACTGATTTCCTGTTTCCCTGAAATTTTAAACAGGGACACAGGTAGTCAGGTAAACAGGATCCCGGTTCAGGTCATAAACATTCAACATCAAAGCATTATTACAAATGACAGGATGAAAACAAGTACTTTTCCCGTTTCTATCCTTTTATTCCGCAAGCGGTCTAGACCGCTTCCTTAGTAATACGATTGTGAGTTATTTTAAAGAAATGCTTCAGGAAAGAGCCCTGATTTCCTGTTCCTGCTACTGATTTCCTGTTTATCTGAAATTTTTTAACAGGGATTCAGGTAGTCAGGCAAACAGGTAACAGGGTCAGGTCATAAACATCTAATATCAATGTAAAATTACAAAGACTGGAAGCAAATATTCACTTTTTAGATTTCGATCCTTTTATTCCGCAAGCGGTCTAGTTTGACCACGTGCCTTTTTTCTCATCACACTGTTTTTTTAATTTCTCAACTGCAATAGGATATCCTTCATAATAGAAATCCTGACCTTCCAGCGTTTTGCAGGATCCAATTTTTTTATCAGTAGAACACGGGACTTCCTTGAAATCTCCCAAATTACCACAAAGATTTTTGAGAAAATCAATTCCCGCAGCCTCAACATTTTTTTCGCCGTATTCCTTACATGTTTGATATTTTGGAGAGTTACAGGATGCAACTTTTCCGGCTTTTGCGGTTTTATTTTTCGCATTCGCTTTATCAGCATTTTCTTTTTTATCTTTTCCGCAGGCTGAAAAAGCAAAAACTCCACTTAAAAGTACTAAAAAACTAAATTTTTTCATGTTACCTCTCTTTATGACTTGTTATAAAAAGTTTATACAAAAAACTGACAATCGGATAATTCTCTTTTTTGCCGGAAAAAATCAAGTAAATAGTTCGTGTCCTGAAATTCAATTTTTATCAAAATTGAGCATGTTTACGAAAACATTCTATTCAGAACACTATAATAAATTCAAGGTCTTCATTCTTAATGTCCTGTGTACAAATTTGGTGTAAACTTGAAAATATCGTATTACAGGACATTAACTAAATAGTTCGTGTCCTGTAATTCGCTTCGCGAAGAAATTTATTAAAATTTCTAACAGGCCACTAGTAATATTTTCAAAACCTTGCGGTTACTGTCCTGAGCAAAAATTGGGTAAAAAATTTGAAAACCTGTATTTCAGGACAGTAACTAAATAGTTCGTGTAATTATTTTTTTTCTGCCTGGTCCAGATGATCTTCAAACATCAAATGACGGACGCTTTTTCCATCACTGAGTATTTCTTCCAGAGATCTGATACCCGCTTCCACGTGTCGGTTTACATATTTTTCATTTACAATCTTATCACTTGATGAAGTTTTGACTCCCCGTTCCATCATTGGTTCATCTGAAACTAAAAGAAGAGATCCCGTTGGAATGTGATTGGAAAACCCAACACTGAAAAGGGTTGCTGTTTCCATATCGATGGCCATAGCACGGGTAAGACGAAGATATTCTTTAAAATTATCATCATATTCCCATACTCGCCTGTTTGTAGTGAAAACGGTTCCAGTCCAGTAATCAAACCCCATATCTCGGATGGTTGACGAAACTGCACGCTGGAGATTGAATGCCGGAAGTGCTGGAACTTCCGGTGGAAAATAATCATTACTTGTCCCTTCACCACGAATTGCTGCAATGGGAAGAATCAGATCGCCTACCTTTGTGATTTTCTTCAAACCTCCGCATTTTCCGAGAAAAAGAACCGCTGCTGGGGAAACGGCACTCAGGAGATCCATTATGGTCGCTGCATTTGCGCTTCCCATGCCGAAATTTATCATTGTAATTTTTTCGCTGGAGGCACATGGCATACTTTTGTTTTTATCTACAATACTTGCTCCTGTCATTGTACAGAAAATATCCAAATACATATTAAAGTTTGTTAATAAAATATATTTATTAAAATCAGATACTTCTACTCCAGTATACCGGGGAAGCCAGTTATTGACTATTTCTTCTTTTGTTTTCATTTAAACCTCATTCTGCTGACCGCTGAATAATAACAAATTTTTTCTTTCAGAACATATTATCTGTCGTGTTATAGTCTGCACAACAACCCGGAGACTTCTATATGAAAATACTTCACCTCAGCCATTATAATCCACCGGAAAAACCACGGACCCTTGGAATTTTTTCTACAAAAGAAATCCTTACGGATAATATTGATAAATACATAAAATTAAGCGGATTTAAAAGTCACCCTGAAATTATGGAAAAAGATCCCGGTCCTGACGATGGTGGTTTTTTTATTCAGGAACTTACAATAGATGAATTCGCTTTTCGTACCCTTGCTACCAAGTCTCAGATTCTTAAAAATGCACTTGTTTTTGTTCTGAGTTTTAGAAAAACTGACAGTGAAGGTAACTTGAGTATTTCCCTGATTGGAGCCTGGTCTGATCCCAAATTTGCCCGTCAATATGCCATCAAATTAAAAAAGCGCCATGAATATGCAGGTTCAGAAATTCTTGAAGATTCCGATATTAAAGATGGTTTTTTACTTACAGAAATAAAAATTGATAACCCCGATTGGACTGACGGCTTTTAAAAATTTTTAAATTTTCCACCCATTTTCCAACTGATATTCCACTTACTAGACAGCAGCAACTTATGACTTTCCTCCAGACCGTTTTCCTGAAACGTATCTGATTACGGAAAGTTAACAAAACTTGAAAATCTCTTAAGACTTTAAACAACTGCGACCCGTTATTTTCGGGAGACACACTGGTGTATTCCAGAGGAGGACTTGCTATGAAATTTACAATTCGTCGTATGTTTTTGCGAATAGCCATATTAACGGTTTCAACACTGATGCTTGCCATGGCCTTTTCCTGCATTGAAAGGCCAATGAAAGTTGCAGATCCTCAGCCGGATATAATCAGTGACTTTTCCGCTGCTCAGTCTTCAACCCGTGATGTGGATATTCTTTTCATGATTGATACTTCGGTTTCCATGGCCGGAGAGCAATCTACATTATTGAATAACTTCCCAAATTTAATGCGCGTTCTTAAAGATATTGGTGGTGGACTTCCAAATGTTCATATCGGTGTTATTTCTCCGGATATCGGAGCATACAATTTCAGTGTTCCAGGATGCGGAGGTATTGGAGATGATGCAAAACTTCTTAAAGGAAGTGGTTGCAGTAATCCAATTGGACAGAACTTCATAGTGGATATAGAACCTTCAGGATGCAGTTTTTCCAGAGATGAGGAAACGGGAATCTGCAGTAATTCTACCTGTTCTCAGGCTAACTGCGAACAGGATGCATTTTCTATAAATGGTACATCAAGTGAACCGGCAGGTCTGACTCTTTACTCCGATGACAACGGATGTCCAAGATGTCGAAATTACTCAGGAGAAGATCTCGAACAGGTTTTCACCTGCATGGCGGACATTGGAACCGGAGGTTGTGGGTTTGAGCAGCATCTTGAAGCGGTAACAAAAGCCCTATCAGGCAATCATAATCCGGGTTTTCTCCGGGATAACGCCTATCTCGCTGTTTTTATTATCTCAGACGAAGATGATTGCAGTGCAAAGTCTCCGGGAACCATTTTTGATAATTCCGACACATCTCTTGAAGGAAATCTTGGTCCTCTTGATAACTTTCGATGTCTGGAATTTGGTCTCGTCTGTGATCAGACCTGGAATAGATTTATTCGTGGTGGTTCCGAAAACTATACGGGGTGCCATAGTAGATCTGCTACGGATGCAAACAATCTTTTAAAGCCTGTTTCCCAGTTTACAAATCTTCTTAAAACAATAAAATCTCCAGAAATGATAATAGCCGGCGCAATAACAGGACCAAACAACAATGGAAACTTAAGTATAGGTCTTAATGGAAATAACAATCCTGATGTAAACCCAGTTTGCGCCGCCGCCGGAGATACCGATGGAGCCGCTCCTGGAATCCGATTATATGAATTTATCTCCGAGTTTATCAGCAATGAAAATGATCTCAGTTGGGCTTTTACATCTATCTGTAACAATGACTATTCCGGTGCCCTTGAAGGTCTTGGTGAAAAAATCAAAGCTCTCGTTGAGGTTCAGTGTATTACTACTCCCTTAAAAGGTTGCCCTGATCCTGCCGCTTTTAATGGACAGACTCCCCTGACTGAACTCCCGAGAGGAAATGAGTGTGAAGAAGGAAAACCCTGTGCCGATGTTTGTGAAGCTAATTGCAGTGTAAATGATCTATTTACTACGGGTGAACGTGTTACTATAAATATGTGCCCACAAGATTATAATGGGGGACATCCAGAAAAAAGAGATCCCAACTTACCAGTGAATCAGTGCTGGCATGTGAGATATAATGAAAAATGTGCAGATCCGGATAATAATTTCGGTCCTTCCAGGGGAGCTGAAATCGTTATCAGTAGAAGATCAAATCCAATGCCAGGAACCAGAGCGTCTATAACCTGTGCTGGTTTCCCCCTCATCGAACAACTCTGTCAGGATGACATCGACAATGACTTCGATGGTCTTAAGGATTGCGAAGATCCCGATTGCCAATTTCCGGGAGGATATCCGAGTCAAATTTGTCCTCAAAATTGATTCTGCAGGAAGTTAATGTCCTGATATTCCAGATTTTTAATGATTTAATCTCTATCACAAATAAGTCCACTACGAAATAAGAAAATAAAAAAAATCAGTTTTCTGGAAAAAAAATCAATTTTAGTCCATTCTTTTTTCTTCCAGGGGTACACTGTATATGTGCTGAACATTGTATTATTCCGTAAAATTGGTTTAATCAGCTTGTGAAAAAAGGATTTTTAAATTATATATATGTAACCTGCGGCAAATGCCCTTTGGAGGATGAAATATGAAAAACAAAAGATTTTTCCTGCGGTTTCTCGCAACACTCACGGCAGTGACTTCTCTGGTCTTCGTATGGTCATGCATCGAAAGACCCATGAAAGTTGCAGATCCCCAGCCCGACGTCATCTCTGACTTCAGTGCTGTTCAGGCATCAACTCGAGATGTTGACATTCTTTTCCAGATCGATACCTCCGGCTCCATGAGGGGTGAACAGGAAACACTGAGAAACAACTTCAGTTCACTTATGCGCGTTCTGAAGGACATCTCCGGTGGTCTTCCCAACGTTCATATTGGTGTTATCACTCCAGATATTGGAACGTACACTTTCAACGTTGGTGGTTGTGAAGGCGTCGGCGATGATGGCCTTTTAGTTAAAGGCGGCTGCGCAAACCCCGTTGGCCAGAACTTCGTTGTTGATGTTGAACCAGCAGGATGCACCATCACTCGTGACAACGATACAAACATTTGTTCTGCTCACGACTGCAGTCAGACAAACTGTGAAGTTTCTGCTTTTACCATTGAAGGTGTTGCCACAGAACCGGCAGGTCTTCAGTTTGCTACAGACGAAGACGGTTGCCCCCGTTGCCGTAACTACACCGGTGAAGATCTTGAAGATGTTTTCAGTTGTATGGCTGATGCTGGAACATCCGGTTGCGGCTTTGAGCAGCACTTCGAAGCTATGCTCCGCTCACTAACACCTGGCAAAAACCCCGGATTTATCCGTAGTAATGCCTATCTTGCTCTCTTCTTCATTTCCGACGAAGACGACTGCAGTGCCAAACAGCCCGGAACAATCTTCGATGATTCCGACACTTCAATCTCCGGAAACCTCGGTCCTCTAAGTTCTTTCCGCTGTACTGAATTCGGTATTGTATGCGACAACGCATGGCAGCGTGTTATTACCGGTGGTGTAGTAAACTACCAGAATTGTCACTCCCGCCCTGCCAATGACAATAACAATCTTCTCCAGCCTGTTTCTACTTATACAAACTTCCTCTCGACCATCAAATCCTCAGAGCTTACCATTGTCGGCGCCATCGGCGGTCCATACAATAATGGTGCTCTTTCCGTGGGTGTCGATGAAAACTCCTGGCCGGAACTTCAGCCCGTTTGCTATGCTCCAAGTGATACAGTCGGTGCAGTATCCGGTATTCGCCTTTTTGAATTTGTAAATTATTTCCTTACAGATGAAGCGGATCTCAACTGGGCATACACTTCTATCTGTAACCCCGATTACAGTCAGGCCCTTGAAGGTCTTGGTGAAAAAATCAAAGCTCTCGTTGAGGTTCAGTGTATTACTACTCCTCTTAAAGGCTGTCCGGATCCTTCCTTTGCAAATGGTGGTACAAAACTTACTTCACTTTCTGATGCAGAAGCCCAAACATGTAACCCAAACTGCGAAGTAAAAGATATTCTTTCCACTGGAGAAACAGTACCTATTACCATTTGTCCTGATACATACATGGGCGGTCACCCACAAAAACGCGATCCCAATCTTCCGGTTAATCAGTGCTGGCATGTTACCTTCAATGAAGAGTGTGCTGCTCCAGATGCAAATTACGGTCCCTCCCGCGGTGCTGAAATTATCATCAGCCGTAAGACAAATCCAGCTCCCGGAACCCGCGCTTCCATTACCTGCGCCGGTTTCCCCCTCACCGAGCAGCTCTGTCAGGACGACATTGACAATGACTTCGACGGTCTCAGAGATTGCCAGGATCCTGATTGTCAGGCAAACAACAACGAAATCTGCAACTGATTCCGCTTTTATCTCATCCTCACCCTCGTTTTCCTGAGTATTTCTCAAAAATTCACCACCTTACGGTTAATTTCCTGAGCAAAAAAGCGACGAAAAATAAAAAAAACTGTATTTCAGGACAGTAACTATACCGCTTCCTGAGTAATACGATTGTGAGTTATTCTAAAGAAAATCTTCAGGAAAGAGACCCTCTAAAGCATTCCGCTGCGCGAAATTGCCTACCTGATTGTCCTGTTCCTGCTACTGATTTTCTGGTTACCTGAAATTTTAAACAGGAACTCAGTTTTTCAGGCAAATAGGTTCAGGATTAGAGCGTAACCACTCAATATCAATGGATAATTACAAAGAATGGAACCAAATATTCACTTTTTAGATTTCGATCCTTTAACTCAGGAAGCAGTAACTAAATACTTTTAAATTTTGCCTTGTACTTGTAGGTATTTACAATTTAATATATACTCACTCTCAAGGGAAACAGGAATAACCATTTTTCCAAATTTCCGATTCTATTGCATTGTACAAAATATTTATTGTGTCAGGTTAGAATTTTTATTAGACTTTTACCGCAATGCGGTCACTGACACATTCTTAATTGAAGGGAGCACATATGCCTGGAGAAATGAGCTGCCCCGCCTGCGGAGCACCCGTTGATTCATCACACAGGTTTGAAGACTATATAAATTGCCCCTGGTGCAATACCCAGTCTTATGTTGGTGACTCAACAAAGGCAATTTCCGCCGAAAGCGGAGAAGACGTCCATGCAACTCTCACAGATAACTTCAGTCGTTTTCATACGGGCCAGCGGGGGTACATAAGGTGGAACAACGATGTTTCTGAGTGGATAATCACCGGTAATATCATGTATGAATACGATGGCGGCTACTGGTTTGAGTGGTATATAGACATTGGAGGGCAGGGTTACTGGCTTCAGGAAGATGAAGGTGTATATATTCTCTTCATTGAAGTTCCCATCGTTGATTACAGTATAGTTCAGATGTTACATCAACTTGCAAAAACTGAGAATGACGAACTGAGAGTTGGTAAACTTCTCAGACCGCTGTACAATGATATGGGTACATGGACTATGTTTGAATATGGTAACGCCTTTGTGAGTAGTTCTGAAGGTTCTCTTCCTTCACCAGTACGCAAAGGTCACAAAGTAATTTATATTGATGGAGCAGGGGATGGTGTCCGTTTTTCGCTGGAAATAGATGAAAATGGGCAAAGTGCTTCCCTTTGCAAGGGTTGGCCCCTGAATTATGAGCAGATTCAGACGGAAGATGAGCCAAATCCCAAAGATACTGTGGGTGCTTTCTAGGTGGTGAAACATGAGATTAACTGAATGGATCCTCATTGGACTTATCACTGGTGGTCTTGGCCTCACCCTGATGGCCTCCCGGATGGGCGTTGGAGCCGATTCGGTTTCTGAAAAATCCACGCGTCAGGGAAGTTCCAAATCTGCTACCGGGGGTGGACGATACTATCGAGGCGGAAAAAGATAACCAGTTAATGTCCTGAAATAGAGCTTTTCCAAGTTCGCAGGTATTTCGTTACTGTCCTGAAATACGGGAAATCAAATTTTTCGCCGGTTTTTTGCTCAGAACAGTAACCGCAAGGTGTTGAAAATATTAATAGTGGCCGGATAGAATTTTTAATAAAATTCTTTGCGAAGCGAATTTCCGGACACGAACTATTTCGCTCAGGCATTAATAATGAAGACGCTCTCGGCAACGCAGTTGCCGCTTCTCGATAGTGCTATACTTGAAATTATTATAGTGTTCCGAAAAGCATATTTTCGTAAACATGCTTTTTATAACACGAACTTACCATAACGGAGGTTTTAATGAATAAAACAGTTTTTATTTTAAGTATTGTTGCGGTTGCTACAATTGCCGGATTTGTGCGAGTATCAAGCGCACAGACTATGCAGCCGGAAACTGCAAAAGTCACGGCCACAGCCCCCACAACAACGCCCCCTTCCGCTCCTGCTCCGGAAATCAAACGGAGTCGAAAAGACCGTAGTGGAATTTTTAGTCGCATTTATATTGCAGACATCGTTGCTACTCTTATTTATTCACTGATGGGACTTGTAATCGCGCTATTCGGTTACAAAGTTTATGATTGGATTACACCTTTCGACCTTCGAAAGGAGCTGGAAATTGATCAAAATACAGCCCTTGGAATAGTATGCGGAGCTATTATTATTGGACTTTGTATAATTGTTGCAGCCGCCATAATGAGTCCATGACTAAACTCTGTTTTCGTATCCGGCAGACTGATAATTTTACAAACTCAATTCATTTGATTGGTATTTATCATTTTGATTATATTCCGGACAGGAACTGACTGGAGGAAATGCTTTGGCGGAACTAAAAATCAGACAGATCGAATGTGCCAACTGCGCCGCTAAAATCGACATCAGATGTGGACTCCGTAGTAAAACGTTTGCTTGTGACTACTGCGGTGCAGTCTGTCAGAACAATCAGGTAGTTTCCCTTCAGCAACAACATGGACTTAAGGAAAGATTTGCCCCTCGAAGTTTTTTAAAACTTGGCATGAAAGGGCAATTTCTTGGACGTACCTATCAAATAGTCGGGAGAATAAGGCTTTCCGGGAGGGATCTACACGATGTTCTGGATGTCTGGGATTGGGATGAATGGTTCATGATCTCCGAAACCGGTTTTCCTCTTTGGCTTCAGGAAGATGAAAACGGGTATACTCTTTTCCGTCCCTATGTAGCTGATCGTTATATTGACCCCTATGAAATTTCGGATCGATACTTCATAGAAAATGAGTCCTTTACTGTTGAAGAAAGTGATTACGCTACTGTTGAGTATATCGAAGGCGAGCTCACCTGGAAAAGTCGCCCTGGGGAAACCTTCAGTTATGTTGATCTACGCAAGGGTATTGAACGATTCAGTATTGAGTATAATTCAAAAGAAATTCAGTATCTTAAGGGCAAAGGCCTTAAAAAACAGGAACTGGAAGAAGCATTCGGGTTGAAAATTCAGGATAAAACCATTGATAAAAAAATCAGTGAATCTGAAAAGAAACCCATTTCCTGGAAAACCGTTTTTGTTCTTATGGGTATTTTTGGCGCTGCTGCCCTTTTAGGTGGTTACTTTTTTCTCAAGGATTCCGGTGATCTTGCATTGGAGCATACAGGTGTTGTCCGGGTTAAAAGACTTGGAGAAACTGAGTTTATTTTCACCGATGTTTCAGGAAAACCGGTGACATTTAAACTGAAAAAAGGTCCTCTTATTACTGTCCGGTTTGATTCTGGAACTTTCCCGTACGGTCGCTATGGGTCAAGTATTAATAGGGAAGCAGGCTGGTGGCTTACTGCGGAACTTTACGAAAAAGGTCCAAACGGCCTCGATAAACATATTCGGACCATTAACACAGATTTCTGGATGGCGGAAGGAGTCGATGAAGGAGAGAGTTGGAGTGAATCATCCCTTGTAGATCGCACTTACCTCAAGGGCTTAAAAAAAGGAAAAGAATATTATTTTAAATTTGCCACTGGTGCTAATCAGAACATGGACAAATATTATGATGCCAACATAAGACTTCGCATGCAGATCCGTGAAGGTTCATGGTATCCAAGTCCCCTGCTATATTATGGCTGGATTGTTATTATCTTTCCTGCGTTTTTCCTTATTTTATTTTTGATTCAGAATTATAGTGGCGATGATGATTAAAAAAATTTTAATAATATTGTTCTTTGTTTCCATTTCAGGATGTGCTTCCAAGGAAGAATTTCTAATAGAAAGCCTTCTAAAAGGAAATATAGCATCCCGGATAGAAGCGGCAAAAAAACTGCGCCATTATCCTTCTGAGCAATCTACTAAAGCCCTGATTTCCGCCCTCAGGGATTTTTCCCCGGAAGTGAGAGTGGCCGCCGTTGATTCTCTGAAAAATCGTGGTATTGAAACAGCCTGGCCCCTGGTAAGAACACTCAATGACTCTTCAATAAGTGTTAAACTCAAGGTAATTGAAGCCCTCGGTACTCTTCCGGACCTGGATTATGTCAATATCGCACTTATAAAATATTTAACGCATAAAAATAACATTATTCGTTCGAGTGTTCTTTCATTTTTCAGATCAAAAAAATGGAGCGATGACGAAATCCTTACACTGAAACAGTTTACGTTGAGACTTTCTGCATTAAAAAATACTGCATCCAATCGTGGAGAAGATATTGCGGTTGGTTTGGATAACCTTGGTAGCCTTGGAAATGAACTTGATGATGGAATTGTTTATGGCGGTATCTTTATCAAAGATGCCTTTGTAGTTTCAAAAATTCTTAAAATACTTACGGATGGCAGTGATGATCACCTTGGTATTTTATCCGCTCTTCCTTCAGGACATCACAAAAAGGAATCGCTCAAAGTATGGTTGTCTAACTCATGGAAACAAACAGACGAATCAATTAAAACTGTTATTTCAAGTGGTCTTGAACTTGAAGAAGTTCTAAAATTAACTAATCCTTCTAAATATTTACCGCCATGCAGTGAATTTCTTAAACTGTATTCATTTAAAAATTTCTTTATAAACCGCAATTGCAAAATTCCAGAAGGTCAGAGCCCCTGCACCGAACTCGTAATGAGGCATATTTCATCAGGAAAATCTTTAAAAGACGCTATGAAAAAATGTTTTGATTCTGGAGATCTTTCACCTGATGCAATTGCAGTTTTAGCAGCCTTTGAAGAATATAGAAAATCCGTTGTAGATTTTATGGAAAATTCCTGGAAGCAATTTCGTTTTCACCATGAAAAATGGATTACCGAGACAAACTGGCAGAAAATAGAAATTCAGGGTATTGATGTTCCGGTATCAAAACCTAAAACAGATCGAGAGAAATTCCTGGCTTCATTCAAGAAAAGAGTAACTGTAAATGAGGAAACTGAGCTTTTCATGCCGGTTTTTGATGCAGATCTTTTCGCACGTCGGTTATCAGGGCTCACAGGGGTGTTTGAAGCTAGACCACTACTTTTGAGAATTGTTCAATCCTCTCAAGGGCGAATTAAAGCAAACGCATTGAAAGCTTTGAAGCCCGGTCGGAGTGAATTGAAAATTCCCGCGCAAGTGGTTTCCGCTCTTTCGGATCCCGACGATTCAATACGTCTTGCAGCGGTGATTGTTGCTTCTGATCATCGTGCTACTTCTCAAATTCTTAATTTACTAAATGATCCTTCTGCTCCTGTCAGAGCTGCAGTGTTAGATTACTGTGCACGAACGGGTGGCGAGGCCGTAACTAGACGCCTTATTGAGGAATTTAACACTAATCCTGTTGCAGATACTGCGATTACTCTTGGTAGAATAAGGGCAAGAGCAATGGCAGAAAAATACCGACATATCCTTTCAGAAGATTCCCTTGAAGCCCAATATGCAGACCGTGGTGCAATTATAAGAGCTCTAGCCCTTACAGCCCCGTCTTCTCCGGATACAACAACTATCTGCACAAAAGAGCTTTTTCACCCTGATACGACAGTAGTTTGTGAAGCATTAAATTGTCTGAAGAACCCATCCCTGCTTGATACGTATTCAAAATATGGAGTTTACAGGCACATCAGGCGCTGTGCATCATGGCTGAAAAGCTCCGGAAAAAAATAATTTGAAGACAATGATGGCCTTTTTTAGATATTTTCTTTTTCTATTTGTATGTTATTTTAATTTAGCCTGTAGTAATAATTCATCCCACAACTCCGCCCCTGTGCCGGGATCTACAGGTATCTGGATATCTGATTATACTTCCTCAAGTGCGTCCATTGATTGCTCAATGACCTATGATGAGCTCGCAGAATCATCTGCCGCGAGGGTCACTGTAGACACGACAAGTCTTTTTGTTGGTTATATTCAAAAAGACAATAACCAGAATCCCCTCCTCATTAGAATGGATGATAGCAGGCAGATTTACTGTATCGAACATGAAACCCAAAGCCCTGACGGCAGAGCTGAAGCAATAACATGGGATGGCGGTGAATATGCCTACATAGTATATACAATGACTGGTGGGGGTACGGATCTTGAGATGTCAAACGGCTGGCTTTCAAGTTACAGTGCTGGTCTGTATTCCGGAGGAGGACCCAAGGTAAGTGTAATTGGGCGAGTAAAACCGTTCGACGGAGTTTTATCCAACTCAACTTTTATAATTGCAGTAAAAAGTGATAACAAAGTTAATTCCCATGCACCTTCTGCAGCGGTAGATGTCGATTCCACCGGAAATGTTATTTTTTATGGTGAAAGCGCACATAAACCTATTGATACTGATAAAAAGCCCATGGACTGCACAGATTATCCTTTTGATTCAACTTACATATTTTCTGAAGATCTCTCAACACTTATCTGCGCTCAGTGCACAAACTGCACATTAAAAAATCCCTGCAATCTTTAATATTTATATTATTCCACAAGCGGTCTAGACCGCTTTCGAGGTAATACGATATTAAATTACTAGAATGAAATTCTTCAGGAGAAAGACCCAGATTGTCCTGTTCCTGCTACTGTTTACCTGTTCCTGATTTTTTTAACAGGCATTCAGGAAGTCAGGAAAACAGGTTCAGCAGGATCAGGGCGTAACCATTCAATATCAATTAAAAATTTCGTTCTTTTTCATTATGAAAAATTATAAAAAGATGGATGAATATATATACATTCCACCTCTCGATTTTTTAAATCTTTTACTCAGGAAGCGGTTTAACTACTTGTTTTCTTTGAGCCAGGCGATGGCATCTGCTCTGCTATTTGCTTCCACCAACTTCAGCCCATTCGGACCGGTTTTTGCCGAATATGACTTAACAGTCATTTTTGTTACAGCACTAACAGATGAGGTGATTGTAATAAAATATTTTACTCCAATTTCAGCGAACTTAGGAAATACGGTTGAACCAATAAATTGCTGTATTTCCTGTGAAAAAGCACCATTTGCCTGTGATGAATCAACAATCCAGGCTTTAACTCCTTTTCCACTGGCGTAACTTACTCCTTTTCCAAGAACTGCATCTTTAAATTGTTCAAGTGTGACAGTGTAATTTGTCCAGGTATCAACTATCGCTTTTACGTCTGTTTCCCATTCAACTGACAATTTTCCGGGTATTTCGAATACTTTTGATGGCATTAAATTACTCCTTTCCAGTTATTGTTCATTTGCATGCGAGAACAAATATCGGATTTTTTCACGATAACTTAAATTTTTAGTTGTTTTTTGAGTAAAGGCGGGCTCGACACAGACGATAAAAATAATGGGTACCGGACTTTAGCCGGTTTAAAACAAACACTATCCGAAATTTTTCTTTATCAGCTACAGTATCAATAACAATTTCCGGATTCCGCTCATCTGTCCCTGACTGAAAAATTTTCGCTGGGGCGCTCCACTTGCGTAAAAACAAAAGTTTCATCAACGCTTGATGAGCGTCACAGGCTGTATGAACTCGAAGACCGGGTAAAATCATATCTGGTTTTTGATTCCTGGCAGCTTCAAATATTGAAAATGCCATCCAGAGTGGATTCTGATCCCTATATGGACTCAATATAAGCCCTCGAAAAGGCACAAATTCCCGTTTCCCAGGAATCCATCGAAATACGGCCCACCTTAATTTCCATGGAAACGGTTTTGTCCTGTCAGGGTTGGGATTTTTTAAAATAAGCTCTTGCACGCCATCATCATCAGTATCCCAGTAATGAAAAGTTGGGGGATGGTAAGTATCTTTTAAATCAATATCATAACTACTCGTTATTCCCCATTTATTAATATAAGTATCACCTTTAAGATCCAAAAATTCCGTTTTCTGAATTACCATTTCGGCACTTTTCTCATGTCTGCTAAGCAAAATAAGCCAGTTTGTTGGATCAGGGCCGAATCTGACCGTATAGAGCTCATCTATTATTCCATCATATCGTTTAATGATTGCCGGTTTTTTAGGAGCGGAAGACACAAGTATGGATAAAGTTTTTTTTTCATTGAGCCACGATGTGACTGTATAACTAGTGCTTTTTCGTCGTAACTTTCGATCTGAAGAAACAAATAAATCCCAGTTTTCTCCTGGATAGAGCCTTCTTAAAACATCACCTGTTTCTCCTTTAAGTTGCTCTGTAATTTTCTCTTTGTTACTTTCGTCAGCAGATTTTTTTTTACTGCAGGAAGTTGCAGTTATAATTACGATTGCAATATTCAGGATGATATAGACAAAAGGAATTTTTTTTATTTTAAATGACACTTTTACTGCAGACATTTGATAATATGTAGTCCCCATCCAGAAGGTCTTTTCAGCAGCCAGGGCGATTTGAAATGGGATCAACTTCTGTTCTTTTCAGAAGAACTGAGCGTAAATAGTCGTAATTTTCCCGGCAGAATCTTTCAAAACCCTGAATATGAAGACCGCTGCGTTCTTCAAATGGTCTTTCAGTTCCTGAATCCATCAATCGAAGTTCCTCATTTCCTTCGTTGTGAAAAGAAGTTGTTGAATCCGGTTGAGCAAGACCAAAGCTGTGACCTAATTCATGTGCAAGAGTGCCACCAAGCATATTTCCGAGAACAAAAACGGCACACGCCATCTTCTGCCTGCGATTCGGAGAAGTCAGAAAGCATTCACTCCCATCCATGGAAGGAATGAATTGAGTGACTTCCTCCAGAGTTACACTTGTACCACCCTGATCCGGGCGGAACTCATCAAAAATCCCATCAAAGAGATCACTTGCCATTTCCAGACGAAAAATACCCTGAGGAGGATGATTGGAAAATCCGAAATATGATTCCAGAAAAACACCACCGTATCCCGGGTACCCGTCTTCTTGAGTTCGAGAATTAACACCGCCAAGAACATCATGAAGTCTGATATTCCCGACATCTTTACCAACTGTATTATCATAACCAAGAAGATTGAGCCCATTGGGATCCGCTCCATGGATCTCCACACGACTGTACAGGGCGTAGTCCTGTATTTTATTTCGACGTATTTCAATATTTATACCTCGATAAATATTATCCATGGTTTCAACGGCCCTCATTCTTATCTCTTCATCAAGTCTTTCAAGGCCAAACATGGAAAGAGCAACAACGTAACTATCCATAAAATCCAACTGAATTAACTGTTTTACTGAATCAAGAGCAATACTTTCAGTAATCGGTGAACTCTCAATACAACTGCCTCCACAACAAACTTCTGAGAAAAATTCACCTTCGAGGCTGCCATAATCATTGCGAAGATCGATATAATCACCAAATCCTGAATTTTCTTCGACAATAATTCTGACCTTCTGAGAAGAAATTACTTCCGGGACAAAAAGTAGAATTATATCCGTGTCTGCATTATTCTTTTCAGAATGAAAATATCCTTCAAATCTAATTTGAGTTCCGCAGATATCGCCTTGAGGTGCAAATCCATCCCCTTCAAATTCAATAAATCCTCCAAGAGAAGAAGCCGTTGTGAGGGCCCCATATAATGTACTGCCAAGAAGTTCAATGTCCATTGAAACGGAAGCGGAATCATTGAATTTGGTTGGATTCATGTAATTCCGGATGAAGACTTCCCCGGTGAAATTCCCAGGAGTTACTCCGAAAACATCCACACCAAAGCTCATTTTTCCATCAGAACGAGTTACATTATTAACATTAAAAACAGGCACTTGTGCATCTGAAATTGTTGTTCCTTCCGATATACATGGTCCTGAAGAACCTTCCGGGAGAAAGCAGCCGTCAAATACAATAACAGATTCGCACTCTTCCTCTGTAATACATAAATTCTCAGCTTCCAGTGTTACTGGTGTTTCAAAATATTCTACCCCACTACTCTGAACCGAATTAAGAACTGGTACAAGCTCAGTAACATATTGAAATGTTTTAGATAAAGTGCTTGACTGATATTTAAGTCCCGTTTTGCTGCTTACGGCACTGACAGTAATTTCTGCAGTAAAAGATCCGAAGTCAGCAGTCCCAGTTATGTCTGATGATAATACCCAGAAACCCTGATTCCATTGCTGCCTTGTCAATGTATCCGAAACAGTGTAGCTCCTTACGTTTCCACTTCCATCCGTAAAATTACCGGAAATATTTAACTCCAGTGTGCCAAAACTGGAATCTGGAAAGACTTCCCCGGAAATAAAAATTTTCGATTCAGGCAGTACAATAGTTGGCCATGCATCAGAAAGGGTGATCAAACCCCATTCCGCCGGGGTTTCATTGGTATCATCATCGTTTCCGTTATCACAAGCTGCTATCAGCAATAAAACCAAAATATACTTTAAATATTTCATTTCTTCCCTGTCCCATTAACGTACTGAAATACCTTCGCCAGAACTATTTCAGTTTACGGAAAGCTCCTGCCAGGAGGTTACTCCGTCTATCTCATGGATATTATATATATAATTAGCACTCAAGTTGTTGATTACAGTAGTTTTATTTGTTCCATCAGGCCAGATAACTTCAAGAGATTCAATTTCACAGATATCACCAAGACCGAAATGAAGTTCAAGGGGAGTTTGGATACCGAAGTGGCCAAACCCGGATTGAAGTTCTCTGATCTGAGTAACTCCACCAGCGGTAATCCGAACCTTAGCCCCGATAGCAGAGCTGTTTGAGTAATTGTACATCCCCGCTCCTTTTAATCTTACAACAACACGATTTGCATTGCTTCCACCATCGTTTCTGAAGAGTCTGACAACGGGTTCTGAATAAATACAATCATCGTCACCGGCTGTGCATCTCATTGTTGAAAATCCGACCAGAAGATCCAGATCGCCATCCTGATCATAATCAATCCAGGTTACTCCACCAGCGCGGGGAGCATAGATCCCAAGTTCTTCAGCTCGCTCTTCAAAAGTATGGTCCTGATTCTGAATAAAAAGTCTACCCTTGGCTCCAGGATAATCTGAATCGCCAACAAAAATATCTAGTAAGCCATCATTGTTGAAATCGCCATAAACTGCGGTAATATCTCCTTCGTTCCAGTCTACCATTTCATGATTTCTATCAAGTCCTGTGACTTCATTTCCAGGTCTTGAGTAAAGAAGATTTGCGGATCCGGTATTAACAAGTAATTGACTTGGGTCTGAGGAGTTTCCTATATGCCAGTGCCTGATCTCTGCATGATATGCATCCATGTGTCCATCATTATTAAAGTCAGCACAAATGGTGGAAAAAGTATTTCCACCATTTCTGAAAGGTTGATCATCATTTCCAACATACCAGTAATCAGAACTGCACTGAATCATAGGTGTATCTGCAGGAACCTCGGTGCACTCAGGGCCAGGGTTCAATTGACAGTGACATGCATAGAACTGATTATCCGAATAATCCATCTGATCATCAGCCCTGAAAGTTGATGTTTCTCCTGCATCAGTGAAGGTACTGCCTTCAGAGCTCTTCCATAACATATTGAAAGCCCTACCATAACTTGAACTCATGAGATCCGGCCATCCATCTCCATCGGCATCACAAACTGTTACCCCATATGTGGGCTTGTGATTAATATTTTCATCAGCACCACCGGGAAAAGTCTCAAGACCGGTTTCAATTGTAACATCACGGAATCCACCACTTCCAGAACCTTTGTAAAGTCTGTCCTGTTGTGGATTTGAACCGAATTCCAGATAGAAATAACCCATGAAAATATCAAGATTTCCATCCCGGTTGTAGTCCGTCAGGGCTGCTGATGTCACACTATTAAGATCTTCATCATTAAAAGGTAGAGTACCCGTGGAAATTGAAAAGTGCCCTTGTCCATCACCAAGTAAAACTACTGGCCTGTCAACAACTTGCGTATCGGTTATTGAGGCATATACACCGCTTAAAAGATCCAAGTTTCCGTCATTATTAAAGTCCCCGGCAACAGCAAAAGATGCGCCACGGCCTCTTTCATTTGTTCCGGGTATTAAGTCATAACCTGATTCAGATGTAAAATCTACGAAGATGCGTTTTCCTGGCACTAACGGATCTTCAGAGTTGAGCAAAACTCTTTTGCCTCTCATGTGTTCTTCCGTGGAAACTTCATCTCTGTTGGCTCCATTGCCCTTGTGTACTATAATATCATGCCATCCATCTCCATTGATATCTACAGCTGCCATGCGATTTCCTAGAAGATGAAGGTTTTCGGGATCTATTAAAACCTCCGAGCTTACATCGGTAAATTCAATTTCTGTTGAAGAATTTGCATGACATCTCGGCAGGGGCAAATTGTTGGTATTATTTGTGTTGGTATTATTTGTGTTATTATTGTTTGTATTTGTCGAATCGTCATCGCAACCGAACACTACAAGCAAAAGTATCAAGGCAAGTCTCTTCATATTAATCTCCTTAATTTCAAGGTCTTCATTCTTAATGTCCTGTGCCAAAATTAGGTTTAAACTTAAAAATCGTTTTACATGACATTAACTATTTATATTTTTTCAATCTGAAATACTATCCGAATTCTAGTACCCTTTCCCACAGTGGAGTCTACATCAATCCTTCCGTTATAACGATTTACTATATCATGCACAATGGAAAGTCCAAGCCCCATTCCTTTTCCTACATCTCTGGTAGTGAAAAAAGGATCAAATATTTTTTCCATAACTTCCGGCGAAATACCCGCTCCGGTATCCGAAACTTCAACCTTTACAGTTTCTTCAGTAACTTCAGAGACGATATTGATTATTTTAACACTTGAATTTTCCAGAGCATGAAGTGCATTTGAAACGATATTCTCAAAAACCTGAACCATGGGAGTCTTATGCGCCATAATCACTGCATTTTCAGGTATATCCGTATTAATTACAACATTTCCTGCTCTATATCCTAATATACCAGTCACTTCGGAAATAACATCTGCAATATTAACAGGATAAAAAGGATTTTCCTTATGAGCCATAGTATTAGTTATTCTGTCGATTACATCCCTGATCTTTCTACTTGATCCACTCAGGACTTTCAGCATAACTTTTAAGTCTTCCCGGTCTTCTTCTGAAGAAACACGGCTGGAATCTTCCAGTATTTCTGCCAGAGGCCCCAGAATATTTGTAATTGCATTGACTGGATTGTTAATTTCATGGGCAATGCCTGCCAGAAGTTTACCAAGTGCCGCGAGTCTACCGGTTATAACAAGTTGGCCTTGAGCCTTCTCGAGTTCCGACAGAGTCTTTCGCAATTCTTCGTTTGCAGTTTCAAGTTCACCTGTACGTAGAACTACCATGCCTTCAAGATTTGTATTTAGATTTTCAATAGTTGCAATTTTTTCATGTATATTTTTTCTCATCAGTTCCAGAGTTAAACTGAGTCTACCCAATTCATCAGCTTCACCCTCCGGTTTAATTTCCTCATCCATCTTACCACTGGTAATTGCAGCCAGATGCTGTTCCATACGTCGGAGTGGAATACTGAATTCATTGATGAAATATGCGACACCAGCAATAGATATCCCAAAAAGGACAAGAAAGAAAATCAATGCTTTTGTAACCGTACTCACATTACCAGCTTTAAAACTACTGGATTCAGAATAAAGCACCATAATACTTCCAAGGTACTCTTGATCCCGATATAACTGAAGGAAGGCCCCATAAAGTCCTCTTTGTCTTATAGAAATTACCCCGGATTTCTCCGTACGCATTTTATAACGAATTTCATGTCCTGGATATACAACGCTTGGTTTTTTCGGGTAAAACATTCTTCCAGAAATTGGAAGATGGTAATAAAATCCATCATCTTCCTTTGAATATTCTATTATAAGCCGGTTAATGTGCTGCATGGAATCAGTCCCGCCCGTTGAATCAAGCCGCTCATCAAGTATTCTTTTGAAATTCTTTGTACGTATCACCGCACGTTTTCCGAGGAAAGAAGACACAAGATTGTCATACTGCAAATAACTCCAGAATGCACTAAAAGAAATTCCAATAAAAACCAGAAGCCCGAACCATACACCTAATTTAAACCTGATTGATAATGGTGACCTCAGAGAATAATGACGTAGTTGTTCAGATACTGTTATTTTTTCAAGTATTGGAGTAGTAATCTTTCTTAATACAATAACTGAATACAACTGAGATACAAGAAAGACAATAAAAAGAAATAAGAAAAGACCTACAAGCAGGTAGAGGGGACCGGAAAAAATAACGGTACCTGCAAAAACCGCAAAAATTGTTCCGGTTATAAAATAAATCAGGCTAAGTATCACTGAAAGCCAAGGAATTAATTGGATTCTCCGAAAAGCCATGATGGAATCTGAAGGGTGTTGCTCGTTTCTAAAATAATTTCTCACAGGAGAAATAAATCTGTCACTTAAAACCCGGAGTAAAATAATTGATGGAATCTGAAATACAAATACTGAAATTATTATTTCTCTCGCATTTTCCATCGAAAAAGCAACTATCCGGAAATAGAGAAAAACACCGGAAATAATCGAAATTTCAACTACCGAGAGTATCTGGAGAAAAATAAAATTTCTGAAGTTATCATAGTTTTTGGGATATTCCGGCAACATACCCCACAACATCGTAAAATGAAAAATCAGGGCAGTGTGCCATAAAAAAAACAGAACACCCAGAGAAATGAAAAGAACAGAATCCCAGGTAAAAGCTCCAAAGAAAAAACCAGGTAAAAGCAGAAATATTGCAAGTCCAAACAGGTGCATGCCCAGCCATTTGCCCCAGTTTCTTACTTTTTCAGAAACAAAATACAGGCCACCGGAAAAAGATAACCATATCGAAGCCAATAAAAAATATTGAAATGCATCTCCGAATATACGGCTAATCGCAAAAAGTCCGATGAAGGGTAAAACCATCAGACCCAGGATTTTTCCGGAGTTTTTTCGCAATAGTTCTCTCAATGCCACATCATACCCGGTTTGCGTCCGAAACGGGACAGCATGCGGAGATAATAACATTTTTTTCTGATTTTACCTGAAAAAACTTAATTCCAGATATATTGAATGGTTACGCCCTGATCCTGAACCTGAACCTGTTTTCCTGATTCCTTGCCTTTAAATATTTCAGGTAATCAGAAACCGATTCAGGATCAGGGAATCAGGGGTCATTTATATTCAGTAAATCATTAATTTATAAAGAATTGCACACTCATGATCATCACGAATAAACGCTGGCTTTTTAGTCAAGGGTGATGGGCCGGCAAGGCCCAGAGTCGCAATAAATTGCTATTCAGGAATAATATCAAGATACTTCAGAATGAAGAAAAAATCCGGGGAAATCATCCATGAAGAGAGATCATTTTTTATATATTCACTTTCCTCAGAGGAAATCAAATGGTTCACTTCAATCCATCTGGGCATAACTAAAAAGGCACAGCGGTGAAGAGTAAGCAAAGCGCCTTTTCGCCAGGACACTAAGTCTTTCACTGTGCACTCTTTAAGAGATTCAATTGTGTCTACTATTAATTTTATTTTCAAAGGAGAAATACCTGCCATGAGATTTTTTAGAACAACAGATTTGTCCTTGTTCTTAACAAAATCCTCTGAAAAAATTACATAATCTTCATTTGAATCAAAAAATGTAAGAAATCGAAGTTCCGGACGAAAAAGAGCAATTTTCCTCGCCAGACTGAAAATGATTTCGTTCTCCGCCAAACCAGTTACATCACCTCCGATTACAAGGGACGGAAACCATTTACCCAGCTTAATTGTCGGGGCATGATAAATCGACTGAAGATCAGGCCGAAAATAGATATCCGGCTCAAATTTTAGAAAAACTCTGCTTATAAGCGCCGTATATCCCGAAACGGTTTCCAATTTTCGATGATTTGATGCTTGATGCTCAGGTTTTAATCCAAACCCACCATGAGAATCCGATTTTAAATCCAAACCAGGCTGGGAAAGAGCGTTGAAAAGTACAGTAATTGGATTCCTGATGCAGTTATGAGCAATGTGATCATGAAATATTTCAGGAGGAATATATTTTCGTATTCGAGTAATGTCCGGCAATAAAACTTCCCTCAGGAATGGAGGAGGTAATGGAGCCTCCCCACGGATTATTGCTGCAGACATATAATTATAAACAGACTCTATTAAATGCCCTTCTCCCGCGGCTTCTTTACCCCGCGCTTCCAATGACATTGCATCAGGTGCGAATTCTTCACACTCCAAATTCTCATCTAAATAAAGATTTGAAAGAAGAGGTCCCAGATCCGTATCACTTCCTGAACTATCATCCTTTCGCTCCCATGTAGTGGAAAAAAAGAACATGAAGGTGAGAGCCGTCATGAGTACAACAAGAAATACACTGGCCATAATTGACAGTTCAAGGGGAGTCATTTAATAAATATCTCATACGCGTTTATAGTAAAGACCAATAATGGGTCGTTCTTAAATAATCATTTCGCGAAGAATCGACTAAAAATTGGAAAACCCTTATTTCAGGACACTACAATAATTTCAGGGTCTTCATTCTTAATGTCCTGTGAAAAAATCTGACTTGAACTTGATAACAGGGAATTACATGACAGTAACTAACTACCGGGATAATTCATCCACGATATTTATACTAGCACTACAGCCCAATCTGTTTGCCCCGGCCTCAAGCATTTCAATAGCATCTTTAAGATTTCGGATTCCTCCGGAAGCCTTAACGCCTTTTTTTGTTCCCACAGCTTTTCGCATAAGTGCAATGTGACTGGCTTTTGCTCCGGTACTGACAAAACCGCTGGAAGCTTTGACAAAATCCGCACCGGCTTCCACCGCAAGTTTACAACACATTATAATTTCATCATTCTCGAGTAAACCGGTTTCCAGGATGACTGTCAAACAAACTCCGGGTACTGCAGCTCTGACAATCCTGATATCATCAATAACTCTATCATAATCATGACTTTTAACAGCCCCAGTATTGATAACCATATCAATTTCCGTGGCTCCTACTTCAACAGCTTTTTCCGCTTCAAACGCTTTTACACTGGAAAAGGTAGCTCCAAGTGGAAAACCAACAACAGTTGTTATCCCAACACTCGAACCTCGAAGTTTTGTGGCAACTCTTGAAACAAAACAAGGATTTACACACACTGCAGCAAACTTATATTTTATTGCTTCATCGACTATTCTATCCACCGAGGCATAATCAGCATCTGGTTTCAAAATAGTGTGCTCTATCTTCAACGCCATTGATTCGGGTGTAATATTCATGGATTTCTCCTGGCAAAAATTTGAAAAAAAGCAGTTAATTTCTTTCTAAACTTAAAAGCCCCTGATTCGATAATCTGGCGGGATTCTGAAGCAAGACTATTTGATAGATCAATACTTATCAAGCATTTTTTTAAATTATCACAAGTAAGAACTTGTAAAATATTCCTTGATTTCATTCTATAGTTTTCAATCCATTTTTCATCGGGGGTATATTGTTTTGCAATAATTATCTTCCAGATTCCTGATTTAAATAGATAATATATTGAACCAGAAATTGATTGCTTTTCCATCAAGGGACGTGCTGTTATTATAGATTCTCCATTAAAAAACGCAACTGTGTCCTGGTATACAGACATTGTCATTTCATCCCAACCGGATGTATTTGAAACATTAACTGGTTCTGCTGACTCCAGAGGAACCTGTCCGGAACTGAGTCTGATTGGAATAAAATAAACATCAGTTTGACCATGTTTTTTCCCAATAAACCATACTGCACGCATCTGAGCTCCAATAAAGGCCCCGACAACAAGATTCCCACCTTTAACTTCAACACCATATTCAGTTTTAATGTATTTTTCTATATTAGACCTATATTTGCCAGGTTTATAGTTCCATTTGTAATAATAATTTACAGACCCAATTACAGATGCAATAATTACAAAGGATATGAAAATCTTATACGCTTTATCCAAGTGGCTGGAAAAAGAATGAAGAAAACCTGTCATCTTAACCATCAGAACCGGTAATATTTCGCAAGTTCTTCTTCTACTTTTAATGATACAAAATCAACTATTTGATCCACTGAAACAAGCTCCGTATCTTTTGAACCGCGAATTTTAAATTCCACATTTCCTGCCGCGAGATTACGTGGTGAAATAACTATTCTTAGAGGTATACCGCGAAGATCAGCATCGGCAAACTGAACACCGGCCTTTTCATTTCGATCATCCCACAAAACTTCGATCCGTTTTTTAGTCAGGTTCTGATAAATAGTCTCGGAAACTTCGTAAACATTTTCCTTTTTCTGATCCAGACTGCATATCTGAACTTGCCAGGGAGTAATGGACATAGGCCAGATTGGGCCATAGTCATCGAACTTTTCTTCCATAACAGATGCTAAAAGTCGGCCAACCCCGATACCGTAGCAACCCATAACTGTAGTTTGCATTTTCCCGTTTGCATCCAGATATCGGCAGTTCATGGGTTCAGAATACTTAGTTCCAAGTTGGAAAATATTTCCTATTTCAATACCTCGCTGGGATTGAAGTTTACCTCCACTACATGAAGGACATGCATCACCTTCTCTTGGTGTACTGATGTCTGCTACTTGTCCGGCGTTGAGATCCCGTGCAAAGTTAAAATTACGCATATGCATATCTTCTTCATTTGCGCCACAAACTAGATTAGAGCCTTCTTTAACCGTTTCATCCACCACAAGTGTAAATTTTTTATAATCCAAGCCCAGGGGACTTGCAAAACCTGCAACAGCTCCTGTAGCTTTTATTTCTTCCTCGTGGGCGGGACGAAGCTCACCTTTTCCAAGCAATTTCTGCAGTTTAACTTCATTAACTTCAATATCCCCACGGATTAATACAAAAATAAAGCCTTTTTCAGCATGAACATAAAATACTGCTTTTGCGGTCTGAGACTGATTGATACCAAGGAAATCTGCAACTTCTTCGATGGATTTTTTTCCCGGTGTCGCTACTTTTTCCAGTGGAAGCTCATCTTCCTTTACATGAGTAAATATACAATTTGCAACTTCACGATTAGCACGATAGGAGCATGTATTGCATAAAAACAGTGTATCTTCTCCGCTTTCAGCCAGTTCCATGAATTCATGGCTCATTCCTCCACCCATCATGCCAGTGTCCGACTCCACATCAATGAATTTTTCAAGTCCAGCGCGCTTGAAGATACGGGAATAGGCTTTATGAACGTCAAAATAATATTTTTGCATATCCTCTGTTTCCGTGTGGAACGAATATGCATCTTTCATCGTAAACTCACGAACACGGATAAGCCCGCCACGGCTCCGAGCCTCATCACGAAACTTTGTCTGTATCTGATAAAGCATAGCAGGAAGTTGGCGATATGAATTTATTTCACTACGCCCAATAGCAACAACCGGTTCTTCATGGGTCATACCTAACAGCATGTCCATTCCATTTCGATCATTGAACCGTAACATTTCCCCGCCTATCGACTGATAGCGTCCGGCTTCTTCCCATAGTTCCCTCGGCATAACCACAGGCATTAGAATTTCCTGTCCACCGATGGCATCCATTTCCTCCCGAATAATCCGTTCTATCTTTGTTGTAATTCGTTTAGCAATTGGCAGCAGACTGTATATACCCGCTGCAACTTGTCTTATATAACCACCTCTGAGTAAAAACCTGTGACTTACAAGTTTTGCATCTTTAGGATCTTCTCTGAGCGTCTTACCAACGAGGCCTGATACTTTCATTGTTCCTCCAAATAATATTTGCCGAACTGAGTGTCAAAAATTTTTTATTGACCCTTCCGGACATAGCCCCGACGGATAACATGTGGAAAAAACTTGTATTCCAATCCTGAAATATGCCGGCGCAGGGCTCATTTTATATCCTTCTCCCTGTTTTTTTTCAACAATAAAGAAAATATAGAATGCGTTAATTTTTTTCTAATTTTTTTCTAATTTTTTTCGATTATCATATGGTAGACTGTTTAACAAACAGCCAAAGGAAACCATGTCACACTTAAATAATGTAAATTTTGCATTTTCTTCGAATCCCGATGCTTATGCCGCTGTATCTGATATTTTAAATACCCTTGGGATAGATATAGACGCTCTTGTTTTTTTCTGCAGTCCATCTTATGACCTACAAATCATTGCCAGAACAATCAAAACTAACTGGCCATGTCCTGCAATAGGTTGCACAACAGCGGGAGAAATTCTTTTTACAAGCGGATTTGTAAAAAATAGTATCGTTGCCGTAGGGTTTTCCGGTGGAATAGTTAACCTTGAACCTGTTTTAATTTCTCATTTGAATAATTTTTCAACGAATGAATTTGTTTTTCCTACAATTCCAGTATCGGCCTCTACTCATTTTGGTCTTTTACTTATTGATGGGCTTTCAATGATGGAAGAACGCATCACCGCGGCTATTTATCAGAATTTACGAATACCCTTAATTGGAGGCAGCGCCGGAGATAATATGAATTTCAAAGAAACTTATGTCTATTCTGACGGTCAGTTTCTCTCCAATGCTGCAGTTTTGGGTATTTTTAAAACAATACATCCATTTAAAACATTCATGTTTCAGCATATTGAACCTACTGATACCAGACTTGTAATTACCGAGGCTGATGTAAAAACTCGAACAGTTTTTGAAATTAACGGTGAACCAGCGGCAGAGGAATATGCCAGACTGACAGGATACCCCGTCCACCTGCTTTCAAGTGATATCTTTGCAGCAAACCCGGTAATGCTGAAAATTGGTGGTTCTTACTATGTTAGATCAATTTCCAAACTCAATTCAAATGGGAGCCTTACTTTCTTTTGTGCTATAGAAAATGGTCTTGTTTTAACACTTGGAAAAACAACAGATATAACCCGACAACTTGAGATTCAACTTAAAAATTTAAAATCAGAATTTGATAAACTCGAGCTTATACTGGGTTGCGATTGTATTCTTCGTCGCCTTGAACTGGAAAACACTAACTCTGTAGCAAAAATGAATCAATTAATAAGTTCATATCCCTTTATTGGATTTTCCACATTTGGAGAACAATACGGCGGTCTACATATTAATCAGACATTAACCGGAATTGCTCTTGGAGTACCCCATGGTTGAAGCCAATCTTGAAAAAGAAATAGTTGCATTAAGAAAAGTAAACCGTGTTTTAATGGAACGTGTGGAAAACTCCGTCAACTCTTCTGGCAACGATTACTCCATTTTTGAGAGAAATATACTCCTTGAGAAGCTCGTAGAGGAGCGGACCCGGGAACTTGAACTTGCAAATAAAAAATTAACTATTCTTTTAAATGAACAGAAGAAGACTACTGACCATTTAAAGCACCGAGAAGTTCAGCAGGAGATACAACGTAACGTACTCACAAAATTATTACATGAAACATCCATTTCAGAAGAAAATCTCATAGATGTACTTAAGACCGTTGCGAGTATTATTGCCAACACTTTAGATGTACACCGGGCAGGAATATGGCAGTTTTCCCGTGAAACCGATGAACTGATATGCCTTATCCAGTATGATGAAAAAGAGATTATTGAGACACAAAATGTACTTAAAATCAGTGAGTTTCCAGAATATTTCGCCGCAATAAAATCTACAGGTACAATTATTGCTTCTGACGCAAGACAACATACTGCAACAACTGCCTTTTCCGAGTCCTATTTTAAACCATGTGAAATCTTTTCTCTTATGGATACGGGAATAATCATTGAAGGCAGACTTCAGGGAGTTATTTGTGTAGAGCAAAAGAAAAACATCCGGAATTGGCACCCGGACGAGGAGTCTTTTCTTCGAACTGTTTCAGCAATAATCGGGCAGGTGATGCTCAATATCGACCGTCGAAAAGCTCTGGAAGATCTCAATTACAGTAATAAGCAAATAAGCAAAGAACAAAACTTCAATCAATTACTTCTGGATACATCTCCTGCTCTCATTGTTATGCTTGATTCCAAAGCTCAGATACTGATGGTAAATAAGGCAATGATGAATTTAATGGGGCTTTCTCAAGAAGAGTTGAAGAGTAAAAATTTTTTTGATCATATAATAAACACTACCCATGATTATTCTACTGACAAACTGATTTCGACTGCAGAACTTACTGCAAAAATACAGTTCGAAGGAAGCATTCGGACCTCTTCAAACTCTTCTGTAATTGTAGAGTGGTATTTTAAAAGCATGAACGCAGGAGATAGGATTTTATTTATTGGAGCCGGAATTGATATTACGGAGAAAAAAACTGCAGATCTTGAAAAAGAAAAACTGCAAGGACAATTACATCAAGCAATGAAAATGGAAGCGGTTGGCCGCCTTGCAGGTGGTATTGCACATGATTTCAATAATCTTCTCACATCAATTACAGGCAATGTTGAGTATGCTCTATTAGATCTTTCCATGGACGATCCCATTACAGAATGTTTACTTGAAATAAAACATTCAGCGGAAAGTGCTGCGGATCTTACGAGACAATTACTGGCATTTTCCCGTAGGCAAATGATTGAGCCGAGGGTACTTGATCTAAACGATCTGATTTCTTCCCTTCACCGGATGCTTGCGAGGATAATCGGTGAAGATGTAAAACTGAGCACAAGTCAGGGAGAAAACCTAGATTCTGTAAAAATAGATCCAGGGCAATTTGAACAGATTCTAGTTAATCTGGCAATCAATGCACGAGATGCAATGCCAACCGGAGGCAATCTTATAATAGAAACTTCAAACAAATTTCTTGATGAAAGTTATTGCAGTAAGCACACAGGAGTAACTCCTGGTTCCTATGTTATGCTCGCCGTAAGCGATACGGGAAGTGGTATAAGCGAAGAAGTAAAAAAGCATATTTTCGAACCATTTTTTACTACTAAACCCAAGGGAAAAGGTACGGGACTTGGGCTCGCGACTATTTACGGAATTGTTTCGCAGTCTGGAGGAATAGTAGAAGTTTATTCTGAATTAAAAAAAGGGACGTCATTTAAAATTTACTTCCCTGCAGTAATGGAGAAGCCCGAAAAAATTCGAAGGCAAGGGGCCGTAAAAGCACTTCCAGGTGGCAAAGAAACAGTACTTCTTGTGGAAGATGATAAAAGTGTCAGAGATCTTGCGGCAAAGGTTATAAGAAAACTTGGCTACTATGTTCTTGAGGCCTGCGATGGGCAAAATGCGTTCATGGTTTCCCAGATGTATGGGGGCAGAATACATTTACTGTTTACAGATATAATTATGCCAGGGATGAATGGTAAGCAACTTGGTGAGCGAATGAAAAAAATCATTCCTGACTTAAAAATTCTTTACACATCAGGATATACAGAAAATGCCATTGCTCACCACGGAGTAATTGATCAGAATGTTAATTTTTTAAGTAAACCGTACACGCCGTCTTCTCTTGCAGAAAAAATTCGCTATACTCTGGATAATCAGTCTCTACCCTGAAATACCAGATTCAGAACTTATTCATGAATTCACAATCGCCAGTCGACGCAATAACGTTCATGTTCATTTTATTACTTACTCAGTTACTTTGACTCCGGTTTTTTTGCAAAATTTCAGCTTGATCTTTTTGATATGAAACCTTATAAGAAGCCTTCGTGGGAAGGGAGACTCCTCCCATCTTGGAGAGATGTCCGAGAGGTCGAAGGAGCCTGACTCGAAATCAGGTGTATGGGCAACCGTACCAAGGGTTCGAATCCCTTTCTCTCCGCTAAGGAGATTTACGAAGTAAAGCTCTGATAATAAAGCGTGTAGCGTTTTTACGAAGTAAATACGCGGGCGCTAAGGAGATTTACGAAGTAAAGCTCTGATAACATGTTTTTTTTCTCTTATTCTGGAGAGATGTCCGAGAGGCCGAAGGAGCACGATTGGAAATCGTGTGTATCGCGAGGTACCAAGGGTTCGAATCCCTTTCTCTCCGCTAAAGAGCTTTACAAAGTAAAGCTCAGGTAATAAAGCGTGTAGCGTTTTTACGAAGTAAATACGCGGGCGCTAAAGAGCTTTACAAAGTAAAGCTCAGGCAATTAATGCCCTTGATGCTTCGGGTGACGGTGGTTCTATGAACCCCGCCAGGTCCGGAAGGAAGCAACGGTAGTGGAAAAACCGGGTGCCCGAAGCCTCAAGGGCGTTCTTTTTATAAGCCCCTGATATCTGATTGGCGTTTTTCATGCCGGATTGTTAGGTTGCTCAAGTGTCATACGTTGTTCTTGCCAGAAGATATAGACCGCAGACGTTTTCCGAAATCGTTGGTCAGGATCACATTGTCCAAATAATCACAAACGCAATAAACACCTCAAGAATTCATCATGCATTTCTTTTTACAGGCGCGCGGGGAACAGGAAAAACCACCAGTGCAAGGCTTTTGGCGAAAGCATTAAACTGCATTAACGGACCCACAGCTGAGCCCTGTAATGTCTGCCAGAGTTGTACTGATATTACAGACGGAAAAAGTGTTGATGTTCTTGAAATCGATGGTGCTACAAATACCGGTGTAGATAATGTGAGGGCTCTTCGTGAAGATATCAGATATATGCCTTCATTCTGTCGTTATCGTATCGTAATTATTGACGAAGTTCATATGCTTACAACAGCTTCTTTCAATGCTCTGCTTAAGACCCTTGAAGAACCTCCAGCTCATGTAATTTTTATTTTTGCAACGACTGAACCACAGAAAATACCCGCTACAATACTTTCCAGAGTTCAGCGCTTTGATTTTCACAGAGTCGAAACTCAAGTTTTAGCTGACCACCTGACTTCTGTAATTTCACGGGAAAATTTTCAAATAGAGCCCGATGCTGCCCGATTAATCGCTATTCAAGGTGAGGGCTCCGTAAGAGATAGCCTTTCAATTATGGATCAGGTTCTTGCTCAGCACCCTTCTGATGACGTAATTAAAACTCCTGAAGTAAGAAGAATACTTGGTATTACTGACAGAGAAACTCTTATTAATATAGTAAAACACGTTCTGGAAAGAAATACACCTGAAATTCTTACAAAAGTTCATGAACTTTTCCTTAACGGTATTGATATTGGTAATCTAACAAAATCACTTGTGCGTCAATTCAGAGATTTTCTTATTATTCGCTCAATTCCAGATTCTGGTAATTTAACGGACCTGAGCAATGAAGAGAAAGACCTGATTATCAAGATAACAAAACCGTACTCCGTGGAACATATTCATCATCTTCTACTCAGATTATTTTCATCTTCCGAGTACATTTCCAGGAGTTATTCACCTAAAACTGCCCTTGAAATGGTTTTAGTGGATATGTGTATTGCAGAACCACTCATGCCTCTAAAGGAAATAATCTCTGCTATAAAGGAACTCCCTGCGCAGCCCACATATATTCCCGCTGGTGCGACTTCGGCAACAACACCAGTTTCCATAACCGCGGAGGATAGAAAATCTTCTCAAGCTTCCTCAAATAAAAAGCGGACTGAAGCGGCGCCAGCCTCAATTAGCAACGAAATTTCCAGACAACCCGCAGTTCCAACAGTAAAACCAACTGTGGAAGAACCTGTCTCTACCCGTAGAAAAGTTGATAAAAAAGAATCAGTTGAGCCAACAAAACCTGAACCATTTTCTGTTATTCCTGATTTTTTAAAACAAAACAAAGCCCCTCAGTCACCGGTTTCGGAAACGCCTGCATTTAGTTCAGAAACTCCATCCGGAACAGTTCGCCTATTGGGCATGGATGACTGGTTGAATATAATTGGTGAAATAAAAAAAATTCAAAACAGTCTTGGTTTTCAACTTGAGGAAGCAAAGTTTTCCTCGAGTGAAGTCCAGAGCGGAATTTTAGATATTCATCTTGCTCTTGATCCTTCTGCAGAATTTCTCAAGCAGCAACTTTCTGGCCGTTTAAAAACAATAAATGAACTCGTTTCCTCAATTACCGGCTTTCCCGTAAGAGTTGAATTATCGACCCATGAAGAGATTGGTTCACAAACTGGTTTTGCGCCGGGTAAACCTGTTAAAAGTGCTCGGGATGTATTGATGCAGAAAGCTGCAGTCCGAAGAAAACAGGTAGAAGAAACAATTCGAGACAATCCCTATGTAAGAACGCTTCTGGATGATTTCCAGGGTGAACTGCTTAAATTTAACGTCACCGAAAACGACAGTGAGGAATAGTGGAGTAAATAATGGATCCAATGGATTTCAGCCAACTTGGTCAGTTTCTTCCGGATCTTAACGATCTTAATTCAAAAATGGAAAAAATGCAGCAGCGACTCGCCACAGAAATCGTTACTGCAGAATCCGGTGGCGGAATGGTTAAGATTTCGGGCTATGCAAATATGCGTGTTCAAAATGTAGAAATGGATAGTGCATTACTTTCCATGGAAGACATGGATATGACGTCTGATCTTGTTGCCGCTGCCTTCAATCAATTCATCGAAAAATGTCATGAGCGTACTGGTGAAATAACTACTCAGGAACTCGGTGCCCTTGGTGCAATGATGAGAAACTCTCCTTTTGCTCCTCATTTTTAAGGAATTTTATGAATTTAGTCTGGCTTGAAGAACTAGTTGAGGCATTTTCAACGCTACCGGGAATTGGCAAGAAAACTGCCAGACGTCTGGCTCTTTTTGTAATCGAATCAGATTCCGAAGTTGGAAGCCGTCTTGCTAAAGCAATTACTGAAGCAGTTTCGCACATTGGTCGCTGCCCCGTATGTGGTCTATATGCTCCTTCCGGAGAGAACTGTCACATTTGTAATGATTTTAATCGTGACAAATCAATAATATGCGTTGTTTCAAGACCACAGGATGTGCTCGCCATTGAAAACAGCCACTCTTTCAGTGGTTTTTATCATATCCTTGGGGGAAACATCAGCCCTCTCGACGGTATTGGTCCTCAGGATCTGCGTATTTCCGAACTTCTGAGCCGCATCGGGGATGGAAAAGTAAACGAATTGATTCTGGCCCTTGATAACACTGTAGATGGCGATACTACCGCTCACTATATTTCCTCCATAATTTCATCCGATGTTAAAGTCTCTCGACTTGCCGCCGGGCTTCCCTTTGGAGGCGAACTTGAATATACTGACGGAGTAACCATCTCCCGCGCCTTCCGCTTCCGCACCTCCTTCTGAAATAGACCGCTTCATGGGTAATACGATAGTGATATAGTGATCCGTTTTAAAGAAATGCTTCAGGAAAAAGACCCTGATTTTCCTGTTCTTGCTCCTGATTCTCTGCGTTTCTGATTATTCTTCAGGCAGTAAGAAAACAGGTTCAGGAGCTCGGTCTTAACCATTCAACATCAATAAGTACTACTAAAAAACGTAATTTTCAACTTACTCAGGAAGCGATATAATTTATTTTTTTAAAGCAGTTGAGGAAATGCCGCCCTTTAACATCCATGATGCAGCTAGAATAAGGCCAACTGGAGTAACAAGTGCGATTACAGTATGAATAAGCCACATCATTTCAGTATTCTGGGGCCCGATTAGCGGACAGTATTTTGAGAGTAAATATCCGCTGTATAATCCGGTAAGCACTTTTGTTAAAAACCACGGGAATTGTGCGATACCCATATATATTCCTGTTTTTCCTTCGGGAGCGATTTGTGCAACCCATTGAAGAAATCTTGGCTGCCACATGGCTTCACCAATAGACATGAGAAGAATATAGGTAAGTAAAAGTACAGGAGAAGGTGGGAAAACCAGCAGTAAAGTTGGGATAGCCATTACCAGAGTTCCTGCAAGCATCATTTTATAGACATGAATTCTTTGAGTTAATGCTCCGACAAAAGGTGTAAGCAGGAAAATCAATAATGGATTAATATTTGAAAACAATTCAAACTTCTTACTTATTGCTGTTCCGGCAAAAGCTCTATCAATATAGTAAGGAAGCGTTAACCAGTTATGCGCAAACAGTGTCTGGACTGGGATAAGAATAAAAATGAAAAACACAAATTTTGAATTATGGAAAGGATGATCTGGTTTTTTACTGAGCGTAAAGTGAATCGCTAAAATTATAAAAAGCAGACAAATAAAAGATAAAATGCCATATCTGATCATGAATTTTTTTAAACTATAGCTTGCCGGCTTGATTATTCCAGCCTCAGATGATGACTTAAGTGTTTCAGAAATCTGTGATGTTATTTTTAAATTAGAAGCAACCTGGGATGCAATGGAAAAAGGATCTTTCTCCGAATTGATATCTTCCGCTAAGGTTTTAATATAAAAATGACCTGTATAATAAAGCCTCGAAACGATAATCTCTCTCGAGGCCGCGCTGAAATTAGAACTGGAAAAAGCAGTAAGCTTTTTAAGCAGCTCTATTTCTTTAGTCATAATTAGAATAAACCATTGATTTTTTTGTATTTTACCATAAAACTTATCTTTTATCCCTGTCACAACTGTTTCAAGAGAATTGATCCTTTTTTCCAGAGGAAGTTTGTTTGTTTCAAGAATTGTTTTCCTCCAGGTTTCTGAAAGAGGAATTCTGGATTCTTTTGTCTTTTTCTGGGTTGCTTGAAGTCGACGAAGAGCTCGACCATTAAATTCACTCTTCATTGAGTAAGATATTGACATATAAAAAATACCCAGAGAGCGTAATTCACTGTAAATTTCATCCTTGAGTTCTTTTTCAAACTTGTCTTCAACAGTGAATTTACTGAAATCTTTACTGAACTCGCTCAAAATTTCGATATCAGATAAAAATAAAGTTTTTATAATTTCATATATCTTATTATCTACCTTAAGACCTTTAGCCAGATTTGCCGGTGCTTTTACAGAAGTTATATTTTTAGCAAGACTATCTGAAATTTCCTTAAGTTTTTTAGTATCCGGAGTTTTCTCTTTGTCTGAAATTTTCTCCTTATTTTCCTTTATTTTCTTAACTCTAGTAATTTCGGTTTTTATCCATTTTGCAGCTTCACCGGTTTTCTTAACATGAGTTGAAATAAAATTATCACCATAGCCTGCTGGCGCAGTAATCTGGAGATAAATAAGAATTACGCCGGAGATAACAGCACCTGATATCAGTGCCCACATATAAGGTGATTTAAAAACAGGGAGCTCAGGCTGATCGTCTTTTTCTTTATTTTCATCATCCTTTTTTTCACCCTTCTTATCAATTTCAGTCAGTGTGCCAGCTTTTGCTGCCATTTCAGTCGTAATTCGTGAAAATGAGACAAAAGCCAGAAAAGAAAAGAACGCAAAAGTTATAAAAACTGCAACAATACCATAATTTTCTCTGATGATCGGAGAGAGTAAACCTGAAAAAAAAGCTCCGAGGTTCATCAGACCATAAATCATTGCATAACCCATGGTAGCTGATTTTTCATCTGTAAACTGCTTAACGCCGGCATATGCTGCCGGTTGGTACATACCATACCCCAGAACAGTAATAATCAACCCGACAAGTATAAGCAAAAACATCATTGAAAAAGCCCCATGGCCGTGAGGCATAATTCCAGATAATGCAAGAAAAATTCGACCTCCTAAAAGCAACAGGAGTGCCAGAAGCATTGACTTTCGTACACCTATTTTATCAACAATGCCACCAAGAAACAGCATTGCAAGAGTAATCCCACCGGTAAAAAGACTGTAAACCCAACCAGCATGAAGGTCGGTGAGACCAACATTTTCTGAAAGATATTTTCCTAATATGGTTAGAACCCCGAAATAGACCAAACCTTCAAAAACATAAGAAATATAGAGACCCCACAATGCACGAGAAGTATGGGCAAGACTTTTGAAAGGACCGACTATTTCCCTTATCGCCTTTTTAAAAACTCCAACATTCTCAAGTTCAAGATTTGGTTCAAAATCGCTCATGGTTATCTCCGGAAAAAAGTAGTGTATCTGAATTTGATACTCTTGCAGAATACAAATCAAAACTCAAGATTAAAAGACCTGAAGTTTTCAACAGCGATTTTAAACGCGATATATGATAAGGCCGCTTATTTCAAGACCTGAGTAGAGAGGTTCAAGGTGGGTTGTTAAAATTCGCTCCAGACGCGGATGAGATGGAAGCGAGTTCTTTATAAAGTTTTTCTTTATAATATTCATCATATTCCTGGAAGCGGATTCCAGAGACTGACTTGCTTCCTTCCATGCATTAATATGATCCTTCGTTGGTATTGAATGAACCGGTAGTTTGTTATAATTAAGCATAAGCGCAGTGCGAATAAGATCCCCAAAAGTAATCTCCGCAGCCGTTTTTCGGGAGGTGTTGCTGATTCCTTCATCAGTTAAAAGTGCTGCATTCATTTCCAGACCATAAAAAATTACTGACTTTAGAGTACTCATATCTTCAACTATGTCTCCAGCAAAAGCCAGATCTCTAAGACTCTGAAAATTTCTCTCCTCGCCAACACCTTTTAAGCCTAAATGAAGCATCGGGTGCTCGGTAACAATTGCTTTGTAAAATTTAACCCAGGGACCTTCCAGCAAAGTATACGACCGGGGAGAAAGTGAAATATGCCCGCTGCGGGAAAGAGTCTGAGCAAGTCCCTTAAGCTTCAGCAGCAGGCTGTATCCTGCCCGGAAAATTCGTTCAATTGCAATACTACGAAGAGCAGACGGTATTTTCCCTGCATCCCCACCAGTAATGAACTCAAGGCCCAGATTCACCGTTGAAGAAGCATACTGTGCAACTATTTCAAGGCTGTCTTCGTCATCCAGGCGTATTCCATCAGCAATGGCCATTTTATTTACTAGACTTGCAATTCCCATTTTAACCCGATCAACCTCGGTATTCTCGAGTTCAGCCATCGCCTCTAAAACAGCCGATGATGCCTTCCAGTTGAGATTGGTGGAAATAATAGCGTCAGATTTTAAACCGACCAGTCTTCCCACAGAGCTTTCGTTAAGGGTTACAGAAGATGGATCAAGGAAACGATAAACGCTTAAAGCATCTAGATAATTAGTAAATCCCTGCTCCTCCATCCGGCCTGACATCCAATGATACGCGTTTTCTTCCAGTTGAAGTTCTACTTCCCAGGCGGCTTTGGTCAGTACTTCAATTGCAAATTCAATGTTATCAGCGTACAAAGATTCAATTATCGAAACTACATTTTTCCACACATCCTCATTGATACCTTCAATGGGTCGGAGTTCAAAAAAACCGTCAGGGGTGCGATAGTAGTCAATATCGTCTTCGGGAACTTCAACTTCTTTAAGGTTCAATATTACAACACTTTTCAGCAGGACCAGAGCCAGTATTTCCTCATCCATTTCTCGAAAAACCTGACCAGTTTTTTCAAAACCAAGGGCAGTAATTGCACTTGACCAGTCAAAAAAATTTGCCGGGAGAAAGGAATCCCGGTTCCAGCAATCAAAATCCAGAAAACACTGAATCTGCTCTGTGCTGGCATAAAGTAAAAGCTCAGCACAATCGTTTATTCCTGAAGCCTTTATGACTCCATATAATTCTACCGGGCGAAGGCCAGGAATAACTTCCAATGGGTTTCCAATTTCAAGAAGAGGATCAGTTCTGCGGTTGGAAATCGCGTTTTTAACTGCTTTATCAATATCTTCTGAAAGAATTATATCATTTTCCTTCATTTATTTTATCCTCAACCTGACTGGTATTCTGTGTTGTGTTTGTGAAAAATTCAGCCATATTTTTTAAAGATGTATTACACCCTCTTGTTTTAATCATTATCAGCGCTGCGCCAAGGGCTATTATTATAATAACCCAGTCAAAAGTCTGTGAAGATGTGTTTACCCTGTACGCAGGAGTCTTACGACGTCTTAATATGGCAGGTGGTATTTCTTCCGGTTCACTTATTTCATTTTTATTTTCTTTATCCATTTTGATCACATTCAGGCAGGCATTTGCCCCGTGACGAAGATAATAGTTTCTTTTGGAGTCAAGTCAATTGTCTGACCAGATATGGAGCAACCTGAGTTGAGGTACTCTTCCGCCGCGAAACTGATCTTTTTCCGGGACATATATTATATTTACAAATTGACTGAGCTCGGTCATAAGTGAAGCCATATTAAATCCAATGGCCCTCAGGACCGTTCTGGTGACAGGATCCCTGAGCAGTACGGATAGATGCTGAGCTTTCGGATATCTGACACTGACAACTTCCAGTTTTTTTGTGTAGACTACAACTTCAGGATTTGCATTTCCGAAAGGAGCAAGCATTTCAAGTTGATTAAGAAATTCTTCTGTAATCTCAACGAATGTCGCTTCAATATCTACATTAACTTCCAGTTGATCTACGTCGCTGAGTGGTTTAAGGATGGAATCCATATCCGCTGCAAAACGACCGATTTTGCTTCGCTCGATCTCAATTCCCGCTGCTCCTTCATGGCCACCAAAAGATATAAGAAGGTGCTTTAATTTATCAAGCACTTCATAAATATTTGCCCCACCGTAACTTCGAACACTGCCACGACCGGTATTCTCATCGAGTAAAGCAACTGCTGCGGCGGGTCTTTTAAATTGCTCTGCGAGTTTTGCGGCTACAATTCCGACAACACCCGGATGCCAGTCTTCACCGCTGACAATAATTGGCCATCTGTATTCTAATGAGGCAGCGGCTTGCTCCATTGCTTCTTGAAGCATTTTCTCCTGTATTTTCTGACGTTTATGATTAATTTCAGTTAACTGATGCGAGATACCCTGTGCCTTGGTATAATTCATACTTGTTAAAAGTTCAAAACTTATTCTTGCATCACCCATACGACCAGGAGCATTTAATTTGGGCACGATTTTAAAAACAATAGATTTCTCATTTATTTGATCAACGTGCTGAATTCCAACAACATCACACAAGGCTTTTATGCTTGGATTGACTTTCTTTCGGATTAAATTCAATCCGTAATGAACCAGATTTCTATTTATTCCTCTAAGGGGAGCCACATCAGCTAATGTGCCAAGTGCAACAATATCAAGATAATTTTTTACATCGGGAAGCTCGTTTTCCGGAAAATAACCGTCAGAAGCGAGTCTGGATCTCAGGGCTGCAATCATATAAAAAGTAAGCCCAACACTTGCCATTGCCGTATATTTAAAAAGACTATCATGACGCAATGGATTCACAATTGCGTAAGCATCGGGCCAGGGTTCGGTAATATGATGGTGATCAATTATAACAATATCGATCCCATTATCTCTAGCATGCCTTACTGCTTCATAATCCGTTGATCCTACATCAACTGCTATCAACAACTTAACCTGCATTGCGATATAGTCATCAATATCTGCTGATGTTAACCCATAACCTCTACCTCTTCTGGAAATCAATGGAAACGTATTAATTTTTATTGAACTCAAGAATTTTTGCCACATGGAAGCACTGCCTATGCCATCCACATCGTAGTCTCCAAAAATTCCAATCGTATTTTTTTTAATCTCAATTTCCCTGATAATCCGAGTAATTGCACGATCGATATCCGGAAGGGTGTCCGGAAGAGGAATGTTTTTAAGTTTTGGTTGTAGAAAATCAAGTAGATCATCCCCTGCATCAAAACCCCTGACTGCAAGTATTCTGGAAACTGCGGCGTTAATTCCGTATTTTCTCTCTATTTCAACAGATTTTTCGAATGCATTACTGAATACAGGGATCGGTTTGGGAGAAGAATTCACTGGTCAATTTGCTGCCTTTAAAGTAATCAGCGCCGGCCACCACGGCCGCCTTTGGTTTTACGCATAGCGCGTTTTGCCTTGCGGATAGCCTGTTTTTTCTGTTCTTCTTCCGAAAGCTCACGCTCAGGGTTTTTCTTGTCTTCAGAAGATTCGCTACTGCCTTCATCATCATCTTCATCATCAAGATAATCTTCAGGTTGTTCTTCCCGGGGCCTTGAAGAAAGACGTTCGGCAATTTCTTCAAAAGTAGCGTTAAACCATAAAACCATTGGGCTCGCTACATAAATAGAAGAATATGTTCCAATTAATACACCGATAACCATCGCAACGGCAAATTCTCTTAAAACACCCGTTGTCATGATTGCAATAGCAAGAACGGAGAAGAGCGTTGTAAGAGATGTAAGCACTGTTCTCGAAAGAGTCTCATTCAGTGAAGTATTGATAACTTTGGCAAGATCTCTGCTTCTCAGTTTTATGATGTTTTCACGGATACGATCATAAATAACAATTGTGTCGTTAAGAGAGTACCCGATAATTGTTAGTAGCGCCGCCAGGATTGGTAGTGAAAACTCAATATACAAAGCAGCAAAAATTCCAACGGTTATCATAACGTCATGCACAAGAGCAACAACTGCACCGGGTGCAAATTTAAGATCGAATCGGATAACGATGTAGAGAAGGATAAACCCAATTGCATAAAGAAGAGAAAGTATACCGTTTACTCTAAGACGACGTCCAACTTGAGGACCACGACTTTCAACACTTAAAACTTTGACACCACCTTCGGCGTTATTATCGAGTTTAAATCCGAATTTGCCGTTAAGTTCAGTCTGAAGTTTTTCAGAAATTGAGTTAAGAGTAATAGTATACTCGTTTTTCATAGGAGAAACGCCAGTAACTTCAGCAAAATCCAAATCCGCCGAATGGTCTTTTTCCCAGACAGCTTTTTCATTTCTTTTAACTTTAGCTTTATACTCAATAGCTTCCTGACTGAGTCTAACTTTCGGCAGTTTATGATTTATACCAAGTTGATCCAGTATGGGTTTAAATTCTTTAAGATCAACGGGTTTGAAGAAGCGAACTTTTACGCTATCGCCAGATTCTGAAAATCTTACACGAAAGAAATTCGTTGTGTACTTTGCTTTGAATGCATTTTCAATTGCAATTTTCTTATCATCCGCAAGAGAAGAAAATGATCTCATACGAATATAATAGCGTTTTGCACTTCCGAATTTTACAACGTCGAAATCTTTATATCCAAGGGAATCCATTGCTTTTGCAATAGCTTCTTTGTTAGAATCCTTCGGCATTTCAAGTTGAATTTGTGTACCACCAAGAAAGTCAATACCCCAGTTGAGAATGCTTCCGCGACCGGGTATAAAAAGATTAGCAATCATCACAAGGACGCTAATCCCGATAACTGTCATTGAAATGGCTGCAGCTTTCTTACGGCCGCCCATAAAGTCATAATTAGAATTTTTAAAAAAACGTACCATATGCAAACCCCCTTATATACTCAGACTTTCCATCTTCCGTCTGGAAGTAATGAAGTCGTAGATAACCCTGGTGAAGAAAACACCAGTGAGGATTGAAGTAATAATTCCGATGATGAGGGTAACGGCAAAACCCTTGATGGGTCCCGTACCGAACTCGTAGAGAACGACACCGGCGATCATAGTGGTTAACTGACCGTCCATAATGGCCCAAAAAGCTCGGCTGTAACCGGCATCAATGGCAGCACGGACGTTTTTACCCGCGAGGAGTTCCTCACGGATACGTTCATAAATAATAACGTTGGCGTCAACGGCCATACCCAGAGTTAGAACAATTCCAGCCATACCGGGAAGCGTCAGACGGGCTTCAAGTCCTGCCATGATGGCGAGCATCAGAATGACGTTCACTATAAGAGCGGAAATGGCGATTACACCACTCCACCGGTAGTAGAAAATCATAAAGAATATTACAAACAGCGCTCCAAGTCCCATTGCATAGATTCCTGCTTTAATTGATTCTTTACCGAGGGACGGACCAACATTGAGTTCCATTTCCATGGTAAGAGGAGCAGGAAGAGAACCACTGCGAAGAACATTTATAAGATCGTTGACCTGTTTAAGTCTTTCATCACCGCCACCGAAGCCACCTACAGTAATCTGCACATTTTCAAAGATCTTGTCCTGGATTACCGGAGCACTTTCAACCCATTTATCGAGTTTAATGGCCATTTTCCAGCCAGTGTGGGCTCCCGTCATTTCAGAGAAATATTTGCCGCCGGTGCGATTAAATGTGGCGTTTACTACAGCCTGATTTTCCTGATTGTAGCCAATCTGAGCATTAATGATGTACTCACCACTGACCTTTGTGGTTTTGTATAAAACCATAGCACGAAGAATCCGCTGAGCAGTGCGAGTACCCATCTGGGTCGTTTTATAATCACGCTCAAAACCGATCTCTCGATTTTTAGGAATTGCGATACCTGCCGCCGGGAGTTCTTTTCCAAAGAGTTGTTTCTCAAGAATATCTCTGGCTTTAATAAATTCCTTCTGCTGATCTACAGGAAGGTTGCGGGTAGGAATATCGGCAATTATGTAAATTGCTTTGTGATCTTTGCCGCCTTTACGAGCTTTAAAATCATCTCGTTCAATGCGGAATCCCTTGTAAGGCCCCTGTTTAATAGTATTAAACTTGCCAAAACCATACTTGGTTTTGAGGTATTTTACTACGTCATGCATGTAACGGGTCTGAGAATCTACTATTTTGAATTCCAGATGGGCACTTCGAGTAATGTTTGCTTTTACCCTTTCCTGGGAACTTTTATCAAGACCCGGGAGTTCAACGACGATCATGTCGTCTTTGCGGTAAATTTCCGGAGAAGCAACACCATACTGGTCAACGCGATCTCGAATTGTATCAACAGCTCGTGCGAGAGCTTTTGTTTCGAGATCTTTCGCATATTTTCCGTCCATTACGAAGAAGACTGAGTTTTTCTCTTCTCCGGTTTTAACCAGACGGGGATCCCGACGATCCGTATAACTGTCCACAGCTTTGTTCAGTTTAGCCTTATCAATGGCATTTTTAAACTGAATTTCAATGCGCGTACCTTTAACGGTGATATCAAAATGCTCTGATTTTGCTTTATTTTTCTCTCCGTAAGCTTCCATTAGTCTTACTTTGATATCTTCAGCAAAGTTATCGAGCTGATTTTCAATAATGATATCAGTATCGATGGCATATTCAAGATGTACACCGCCTGCAAGATCAAGTCCTTGAAGGACCTTCTTGTTAAACATTTTTTTAACAATGTCAGGCAGTTTCTTCTCACTTACAAACGTAGGAAGAAGATAAACTACTGAAAATGCCGTAATAAACAGAAAGAAAAATGCTCTCCAGAACCACTTTCGTTCCATGGTCTAAACCCCGTCTAATCTTTTTTTGCATCGCCCTCGGCTGGTGTGCCTTCGGTTTCGATGTTTCCAAATTGTTTTCCCTGTATATAACTTCTTAATATTTTGACTCTTGTTTTATCAGCGATCTCCAATGTGACAATACGATCGTTAATTGCCACAATTGTACCAAGCATTCCTCCAGTTGTGATTACTTTATCGCCCTTCATAAGCGCATTGAGCAGACTCTGGTGCTCTTTTTGCCTTTTTTGCTGAGGACGGATGAGGAAAAGATACATAAATACCACCAGCACCGCAATAATACCAAACTGCATTAACGCGCCACTACCGCCGCCGCCACAGCCAGGTTGCTGATTTTGTTGTTTATCTTTCGGTGGAACGCTCATCGTAGCGTTCCCCGAATCAGCCCCGGGAGCTGCAACCTGAGTGTTTGCGGGAGCAGGTCCTGAAACCTGCATTCCACCGCTTACAGTAGGCCCGTCAGGGGTTTGAAAAGGTATAAGTATACTCACGGATTACCTCCAGAAGGCAATATTTTTTGCCATCATTTGCCAGCCAAAATAGAAGGCAGGTCAGCTTGGTGTATCAGAGAAGAGACACTTGGTCAACATTGAATCAACCTGTCGTGTGGAATTGAGCCCTGAAACCGCAAGTGAAGATAAAAAGTAATTCTGAAAAATCAATATAAAAATAGTTTTTTTTTTCCATACCGTTGACTAAAAGTTCAATTTCCCTATATTCTGCCCAATCTTTTTCCGCAAATTCCGGAGATTTTGCATTGAAATTTAGTACACAGAACCTGCAGGAAATCAGACAGGTCCTAAGAATCGGCGATTATATCAGCCGTTATGTACCACTGCGACCTTCCGGAAGCCAACTTAAAGGACGTTGTCCTTTCCATGAAGAAAAAACACCCAGTTTTTTTGTTTATCCCGATAGAGAAAGTTACGTCTGCTTTGGATGTGGAGCAAAAGGAGATCTCTTCGATTTTATTATGCGATATGAGGGGATCTCTTTTGGTGACGCTGTTAAAAAATGTGCAGTGGAGGCCAATGTTACATTAGAATGGGAAGATTCTGAAAAAGAGGCTGGATTAAAAAAAGACCACGAGCGAAAGCAACACCTTTATAATATTAATGAGCAGGTTTGCCAGTTTTTTGAGAAACAACTGGAAAGACCCGTGGGAAAAAGCGCACGGGAATACCTTGAACAGCGCGGTATTTCATTGGAAACGGCCCGAATGTTCCGCCTGGGATATGCATGTGACGAGTGGGATATGCTCACAGAGGAAATGCACCGCCGTTCCTGGCTCAACGAAGGTGTAGAGTTGGGATTGCTTAAAAAAAAGGAAGAAACGGGTCGATATTATGATTTTTTCCGCCACAGACTTACATTCCCTGTCATTGATACATCGGGTAGAGTCTGTGCTTTTTCCACACGAATTCTTGATTCTACTCGACCTGAGGGAAAATATGTCAATTCACCAGAAAGCATAATATATTCAAAACGTCTTTCGCTTTTTGGAATAAACCTCGCCAGACAGGTCATTGTCAGAGATGGTCAGATTCCCATAGTCGTAGAAGGAAACATCGATGTTGTTTCAATGCATCAAGCGGGGCTCAAATCCGTTGTAGCTCCCCTTGGTACAGCTTTTACTGAAGACCAGATAAAAATTCTGCATCGGTTTTCCCGAGACATAATAATAATGTTTGATGGAGATCACGCTGGTATAAATGCCGCATTAAAAACCATTCCTCTTCTGGCCCGGATGCGCATGGGAGGCAGAACCGTGATCTTACCCGAAGGCGAAGATCCCGACAGTATGATTCGGTCTGGAAAATATGCAGAACTTATCGAAATTATAGGCAAAAGCCAACCACACATAGAAACATTTCTTTCTCGGACTCTTGTATCCCGTGAAAAACCAGTTTCTGACCGAATTGCTTCACTTACTGCTCTGGCTCCATTGTGGGAAGTACTACCTCCTGAAATTGCAGATGTTTATCTAGAACAGGTAAGTCTTATGCTGGATGTTGACCTCCGGGTAATCAGGACATACTTAAATAAACATACAAAATCAGAAGAATTAAAAAATAATATTCCAAAAACTGAAAAACTCGCTATTAAAAGCCTGAGTGTGGAGGAGAGATCTGAACTGATTGCGTTAATGCATCTTTTTGCTCTGTATTTACGCGATCATAAATTAGAACTTCCCACACCGGATCCCGGTCTATTCGAAGACCTGGTAATGGGCAATCTTGCAAGAGATTTACTAAGGGCCTTCGTGGAAGAGGGTCTACCAAAACCCGATAACTGGGCCGTTTTTTTCGGAGATGCACTATTGAAAGAATTTAAAATGGCTATTGAGTCAATACCAGAAACCGTTGATATCAAACAGATATACAGCGAAATTCTATTCAATATTAAAAAAACAGCATTAAAACGTCAGATAAAACTAATGGACTATCAGATCATGGAGGCAAAAAAAGACGGTGATACTGAAAAGTTAAGTAGTTTATTAAATAAAAAATTGAATCTGGAACGTCAACGCATAAAAACAGAATAACTCCTGAGAGGTGACGCTAAATGGCAGAAAAAAATACTAAGAAAGTTCAGGAAAATACAGGATCTCAAAATCATTCCGCTGGGAAATCCAAAAAAACTAAAAAGGTCGTAACTGAAATAATTGACGACGATGCTTTTGACGCAGAAAGCGAATTGGATTCCGATGACGATGATGATTTTTTCATTGAGAAAAAACCTAAAAGAAACCTGAAAACTGAGAAAACTGCTGCTGTGCAGGATCCAAAAGGATCAAAAGGAAAGACAGTAAAAAAGACTGCCGTAAAAGTTGAAGATGAATTTGAACCTGAGGAAATGGAATTTGGGCACTCAGATGAAGTGGATGATTTTGAAGCGGAAGATGACTTTAACGATCAGTTAATCGTTAAAGAGGCTGCCACTCAACTGTTCATGAAAAGCAAGGAAAAGGGGTTCGTAACCTATAAAGAACTTAACGATATCATCCCCGAGGATATGGAAGCTGACCAACTGGATGAGATCTACTCCATTTTTTCTGAAGCCGGCGTGAGTGTAGTTGAAAACGAAGAAGAAAAAGTTTTTAATGAAACAAAAGAGGTCGAAGAATTTGGAACAGGGCACAACAACGACCCGGTTCGGATGTATCTTCGCAAAATGGGTGAAGTAGCCCTTTTAACTCGTGAAGGTGAAGTTGATATTGCTAAACGTATTGAAGAAGGCGAAAACCAGGTTCTGGAAGTCGTTTTAAACAGCCAGATGGCCGTAGCGGAAATAATTAAGCTCGGCGAACTTCTCAAAAAAGCAAAAATTCGCGTTCGTGATGTAACAAAACGGTTTGATGATGAAGCTCCAGATGCGGATGAAAATGCCCAGAGAGATGTCATTGTTCGACTTATAGAAAAAGTTAAAAAACTGAAAAAAGACATTACTCGACTGGAGAGCCAGAATAAAGATCGTTCTGTCAGTGATTTTTCAATAAAAAATCTATTGAAAAGGCGAAATTTAACACCGCTGGAAAAACTTCAGCAGGAACTTTTCCAGACCCTGTGCGAATTGAAACTTACTAAAAAACAAATTCAAACTATCGTTAATCAGATGAGAACATCTCTTAACCAGATCCAGGATTCAGAAAAATCTATTCAGGATGTGGAACAACTCACAGCTCTGGATGTTAAATCAATAAAAAATCTTGCCAAAAACCTGAAGGGTCATGAAACAAAGTCTCATAGATTTTCTGTTGATAAAATTCAGGAATTTGACAGACGAATCAAAGAATGCCAGAAAAACATTCTTAAACTTGAGAAGGAAACAGAGCTATCCTGTACCCAGCTTCGCGATACTTATCATAAAATTAAAGCTGGCGAAATTATGGCGGAAAATGCCAAGAGTGAGCTGGTTGAAGCAAATCTACGACTTGTTGTTTCTATTGCAAAAAAATATACAAATCGAGGACTGCAGTTTCTGGATCTTATTCAAGAAGGTAACATTGGCCTTATGAAGGCTGTTGATAAATTTGAGTATACTCGTGGTTATAAATTCTCTACTTATGCAACCTGGTGGATTCGTCAGGCCATTACCCGCTCCATTGCGGATCAGGCCCGTACAATTCGAATACCTGTGCATATGATTGAAACCATAAACAAACTCAACAGGGTTTCAAGACTTCTGGTTCAGGAACTGGGTCGTGAACCCACTCCTGAGGAAATTGCTGACCGAATGGAAATCCCTGCTGATAAAGTTCTTAAGGTTCTTAAAATTGCAAAAGAGCCCATCAGTCTTGAAAGTCCAGTAGGTGACGAAGAAGATTCTCATCTTGGTGATTTCCTTGAAGATAAGAGTGTAATTGCCCCTCAGGATGCTGTTATTGCCCGCTCCCTCGAAGAACAGACAAGACGTGTTCTCGCTACTTTAAGCCCGCGAGAAGAAAAAGTTCTGCGGATGCGGTTTGGTATTGGCGCTAGAAGTGATCATACTCTCGAAGAAGTGGGTCAGGATTTTTCAGTGACCCGTGAACGCATCAGACAGATTGAGGCAAAAGCTCTTCGCAAACTTCGTCATCCTTCAAGGGCAAAGGTTCTTAAGGGCTTCAGTGAATAAGAATCTATCTCCCCACTATAATTATATATAAGAGGTTTATAATGAAAACTTTCGAATTTACTTCTCCAGTAAGACTAAAACCAACAGTCAAATCGACACTGGAGGAGAAACTTGTTTATTCATCAAAAAACATAAGCTCTGTAACAATAAATACTGTTTCTGAAGGAAAACCGCTGATTACTGTAGTATGCAACGAAGATACAGATACTACAGCAGTTCAGAAAACCATGGAAGATCTCATTCGTGGCTTTTCCAGAGGTTTTCTTGAGATAGAAAAAGAAATTCTTTTTGATCGAAGTGATGTATCTGTTCCTGGAAAAACAGATGTTTATGACGAAATGAAGGAGCAAGGCTGGGTTTTTGAATATGAAACGGGCCGGGTAATGCTTAATGGCTCAGCGGCAAGACTTTATGATTTTTTTGATAGAGAATTTGTTAAGATTGCAGAACAGTACAACGCTTCTCCTGTTAATTTTCCCACATTGATTAGTGTCGATACCCTGAAAAAAGCAGACTATTTTGCAAGCTTTCCTCATCATATTACACTGGCAACTCATCTGGTAGAAGATCCTGAGAAAATTACTGCATTTTCTGAAGCTTACAGCGGGGATAAGGACCTGGACTTAACTGAAGTTTCCGAAAAAACAGCCCATGTATGCTCTCCGGCAGTTTGTTTTCACTTGTATCAAGCCCTTGAAGGTCAAAATTTAGATAAAGTAGTCAGGAAAACTGCAATTGGCCCATGTTTTCGTTATGAGAGTTCAAACATGAAGACTCTGGAACGTCTATGGGATTTCCATATGAGAGAAATAATTTTTGTAGGCCCTGTAAATGAAGTTGATGAACTTCGATTAAGTGCTATGGAACCAGTAATGAATTTTGTTGATGCCATCGGACTTCGCTCTCATATCGAAACCGCTTCGGATCCATTTTTCGTTAATAATTACAGCGGTCAGACTTTCTACCAACTCAGTCATAAAACCAAGTATGAACTTCGTTTATACCTTCCCTATAAAGAAGACCACAGTCTTGCGGCAGCATCATTTAACTGGCATCAGAGCTTTTTCGGAAACCGTTTCCAGATTAATGCTGGAGAAAATGAAAGTGGTACTGCCTGCGTCGCTTTTGGTGTTGAGCGATGGGTCTATGCCTTCTGCTGTCAGTTTGGCCTAGATCCTGATAATTGGCCCTCCTACGTCCTTGAAAACTGGTAATTCTTTTTACCCATTGGGATTTTCTTGAAATCCTTAACCCTCCTCAGACATTTATTAAAATAAGTGACTACCTTATTACGCAGAAAGCTGTTTAACCAGTGAATTTCAAATTATAAACCAACTTTTCAGTAATTAACTGTTCCTGAAAATACAAAGGAAAAAGCATCTGATGAATACTGGTAATGATCAGTAAATGCTGTTATTTTAAAAAGAATATTCTTTGCGTAGTAATATCCCAAAGCTGCCTGATATCTGATAACCATTTGATCTTTTTGTATTAAATCTGCTGATTCTGACCAAACACAACCATAGCCTGCACAGGGAGCAGAGGAAGTGATATTATTTCCATCTCCATCAGTATCTTCCGGTCGCCAGAAACTGCCCCGAAAAGCAAGATAAAACTTTTTGTTCCAAGTTATTTTAATTTGACTCATTCCAGCGTAAAAAATCTCTTTATTGGTAATTTTATTTTCATCATCAAATCGGAAAATAGATATGTAATTTCTTAAATTAAAATCAAATTTTCCAGAATGAAAATTCCAGTGAAAATCAAAAAGTCCACCCAATAATTTTGAAGCAAGACCGGTGTATAACAAATCATTTTTTCGGTCATCACTGAAAATACCAGAAATTGCGAACTTTAACTTATTTTCGTAGTTATAAGATATTTTTAGTACAGAAGCAAAACGCTCTTCTGGATTTGCAGCTCCTTCTCCGGTCCCATTTGAAATACTTGCAGTTATTTTCAGGTGATTTAGTTCAAATTCGCCCATTATGCCAACAGTATTCAAAGTACCAGTAGGAGACGAAAGTATTGAATAAAAAAGAGAATTCACAAGAAATGGATTATTTATAGAGCTCGCGTTGTTTGTAACAACTTCAGTCTGTTCTCCAAATGGCATATCAAAAGAACCAATTGTGAAATTAAGCTTTTTAAAAATTACGCTTTCAATGCGCATGTATAAGTCTGTAACAACAACGCCATCATCAGTTTTAAAACCATAAGAATCTCCACCATTTCCGAAGTGAATCATTGCCCCGAAATAGAGATTTTTACTGAATTGAAACTCTCCCCCAGCATTTACCGCTCCATTGAAATGATAGTGCTTAGTACTTCCTTTTTTTAATGGACTTCCCAAACTGTTAAAACTTCCATAAACCAGACCATCAAGAGAAGGTGTAAATCGCTTTACCCAGTCAGGATATGATCGAGATTCTTCAGAATCACTGGCAGTTGAGAGAACCGGATAAAGAATAATTAAAATTAATATTATCAATGTTTTTTTCATGAATCAATTACTTCCAGAAGGCTCGCTGGAGTTCCCATTTTAGTGAACTTACTTTAAATTCAGGTGAGGATCGGATAACTACTTTTGTTTCTTTACCAGCTTCCAGCACAGGAATCGTATATTTAATTTTTTCTACACTACGCTTTTTTTCATCCAGAATACTGCATTCAAACACAAGGTTGCGCAGGCGTCTATCCGCATGATTTGTTACAATAGCTGAAATTTCCAGAGAATCATTTTTTAGTTCGCCCTTTAACTGTGTTGTTTCTATAAAAGGCTCTATTTCATCTTTCCGATCAACCCAGGAGTCTGTTTTTTCAAGATTGATTTTCCCCGCCACCGTATCAATCGATATATGAAAGTGCCTGGTAAAGTTAAGACCAACTAATCCACCTGTTTCACGATCATGACAATTTTTGCAAACAGCAACGGCAACAGGAGATACACTGAATCCGCCAATAGAGACTTTCTTGATAATCCCAAGGGTCATGGATGTCTTTCCACCAGCGGTTTGGACCTCCATAGGCGATGAAATAAGCTTAACGCCAAGCCGCTGTGCCGTTTCTTCGGAAATTGTACTTATTGTTGCTCCCGTATCCAGAATCATGGGAATTCTTATTTTTTTATTACCATTTTCAAGGGTTACATCTGTGATGATCGATCCCCCTTTGTAGCGAAAAGAGGATGTTCCATCAGAAGGAAGCTTTTCAAGAACTTTTTTTATTATTCGATCGCTGGAAGTTCTTGATTTTAGACCGGTAATTGCAGCAACCCAACCGCCATGTTTTCCAATATTGCGTTTTACAGTATGCCTTGCCCCAGCAAACAGAACAAAAGAAATAATCCACCCAAAAGTACCCCACATGGCAATGGATACAAAAAAACGATGATGTCTTTCTTTTGAAAGTGTAACTGCAATAATAAAAGGAAGGACTAAAAAGAGGATGATCGAAAGACTAGTATGCAGTTTTCCCTCACCTATTCCGGCAGCTAAAAGGGAACTTAATATTATAAATGATGCGAAAGCTCCCAGGGAAAAAACAATTGTCAAAACGATTTTTTTCAATCGTTTTCCTTTCGATATACCGTTTCCGGTGATTCAGACATTGGTTTCAGCGATTTGCCAATGGATGTCCCAGTTTACTTTCAATACTATCCAACTTGGTTTTTAGAGCGTTATTACGTCCTTTTCTGTAATCAATACGCATATTCACTGCAACCCTGTCACTTACATTGGTCATGGTTTCAAAGCATTTTTCGATACAAGAAATGCATTCATCCCAAGTGCCTTCAATTGCTGTCGACATCGGAGACGGATAGTACTCAAGACCACTTTCTTCAATGATTTTCATGGATTCTACAACATATTGGCTTAATCCTGGTCCTTTATCCAGAGGATACATACTGAAATCAACTAATATTTTTTTGTCGCTCATAAAAACCTCGCAGTAAACAGTCTCTTTGATTCTAAGCAATCTCTGCAGGATGTCAAAAATGCTATAAATATAATTTTATCTAAAATTTTTTAGGAAATCCTCTTCTATGATGTATTTTCCAAAGGAAATCGTCAAAGTCGACGAGTATTTTCGCCAAAACCATGAAATGCCCCTAATTATATTTTCAGCATCTTGCAGTATTTGTGCTGGATTTAAAAATCTCCAAAAACAACGCTTTTTCGAATTCCCTGATAAACACTAAAAAAAACACTAAAATTGCCGATAAATATATAGAGGATAAGTGTGTAATAATGAAATATATATTTATAGTTTCAGTTTTTTTAATATCAGGCGCATGTGACGATTCCCCTTCGGCTCATATTGCCAATAATAACAACATCACAAACAACTCTAATAATACTAATAATACTAATAATATAACCTGCAGCAATCTGAATTGTGGCGAACATGGTACTTGTATTCTTGAAAATGAAATTCCCATTTGTGATTGTGATCCAGGGTATTTCGATACAGGCAGTGGGTGTGCCCTTATTGAGGATTTGCCATACTTTACAAATCTGCCCACAAGTGTTTCCAGTTCCTGGCGTTATGGTGGAAGTTTTTCACCACAATACGTTGGGGTTGAAAATGAAATAATGGTAATTAATATTTCAGATTCAAATTGCAGTTTTCCGGTATCTCTTACACCGGAACATACTATTGAATGGAATTGTGGTGAGATTGAAACCTGTTCAGTTACGGTAAGCGTTGAAATGGCGCGAGAATCTCTAGTCAGAGATGAAGAAATTCTTACAATACAGTGTGTAAATAATGCCCCTTATTTCAATTCCGTACCAGTATCAGATGCTACTGTTTTTGAAATGTTTGATTATCATTTTACCTGCCTTGATATCGACAGTGACCTCCTGACTTTAACTGTTGGGGTCGCTGACACCTGCAACGGCTATATTCATTCTCAACTTGCTGGAACCGGTATATACTCTTTTGAACCCGCTGCACCAGGGAATTGCACTGTTGATATCCGCTGCAGCGATTCTATTGAGGAAGATAGTTTATCTTTCAATCTGGAAATTCATGATATCCGTGGATGGGCTGGTGTTTCCGCTGGAGGCCATCATACATGCGCTGTAAAAAGTGGTGAACTCTTCTGCTGGGGAGAAAATCAGGATGGTCAACTGGGAGTTGGTGACTACACCGACCGGATTACACCAGTAAGAATAACCTCAATGAATACTTTCACATCTGTTTCCGCCGGGGCAAACCACACCTGCGCAGTTTCTGCAGGAAGTCTTTATTGCTGGGGAAAGAACTTTTATGGTCAACTGGGAACGGGAGATGTTCAGGATCAAGCCCTTCCGGTTATGGTAGGTACCGATTCTGATTGGTCAATTGTGAAAGCATCATCCTCCCACACCTGTGCAATTAAAACCAATGGTGAACTATATTGTTGGGGAGCAAATATGTTTGGACAACTTGGATGTGGTGATACAGTTCCAAGAAATAATCCTGTTAAAATTGGATCTTTCAATGACTGGATCGAAGTTTCGACGGGATTTGGACATACTTGTGGAATAATAATAACTGGCGAGATCTATTGCTGGGGATCAAATGAGCAGGGGGAACTGGGTCTGAATGATACGACTAACAGAAATTCACCGGTCAAAGTAGGTGTAAATACTGACTGGCAATCGGTTTGTACAGGCATGGATCATACCTGTGCAATTTCCGGAGGAGATTTGTATTGTTGGGGTTACAACAATTGGAGTCAACTGGGTCTTGGCGACACAACAGTGCGGGATCAGCCGGCGAAAGTTAATAATGCCGGAGGATATTCAATGACTGGTTGTGGATGTTATTTCTCATGTGCAGTCACAAATGGTTCAGTATATTGCTTTGGTCGAAATGATACCTACCAACTTGGTGTGGGAGATGATTTGACCCACAGCACTCCTGTTTTACAAAATACCGTGACATCCCCGATGAGTATAGACGGAGGGGAAAATCATGCATGTATTTATAAAAACAGAGAAATATACTGCTGGGGATCAAACTATTCAGGACAATTGGGGCTTGGTGATAATAACAATAGAACAGTTCCGACTCTCATACCCTGAAGACAGCCAGAATCTTTAAAAAAAGTAATTCTTGCCAAGTTCTGCCAGAGTAACAGAACCATTGTATATAGCATGAACAATAAATGCCGTTATAAACCATGGAAACCAGATAGTTGTTCTGGGCTGTGTCTTATCTTTCATTGAAGACAACCACACACGGCGGATACCCATTCCCGAAATCAAACTGCAACCAACATGTAAAGAAGTACAGACTATCCAGCGAAAACGAATTATTTCCGAAGTTGGATTCTTGATATAATAATTAAAATACAACAGGTTTTCAATTACTCCGAAAAGCAAACCACCCGCTGCTGCTATTAAAATAATTTGTAATCCATTTTTAAAAAACCAAGGTCTTTTTTCCACAGTCATCAGAAGAGCTCCGGTTTTCAAAGCTTCTTCCATTGCTGGCCCTATGATTACAACGTTCAGAAGAAAAAATGAACTGTACTCAAAAGAGCTCATAAAAACCCCTGCAACCGCCAGAGGTCCTGCTGATAAAGCCAGAAGAACAGTTATCAGAAGAGTTTTATATAACGTAACCGTTTGAATACTTTCTTCATAAATGTGATGGTAATTCAGTCTAGTGTCACCCGATTCCCCTGTAGAAAATGTTGTAATGTTTTCAGAAAAAACACTTTGTTCTGATTTTTCATAAATATCCCGGGAATCTTCCATATGCTCAGAATTGATATCCGAAGGATTTGATGAAAAATCCTCCATCATGTGAGGTTCAGAAAAAACACTATTGTCTTTACTCATGTTATTTTCGTTTGAAGGCACTGCCCCAGGCCAATACTTCTACACCATTTGAAATATTTGCTGTTTCAAATCTTATATTACAAATGGCATCAAAACCGTTTTCTCTGGCTTCTTTAAGCATTCGTATAGATGCTTCCCATCTGGCTCTATGAATCAGAGCTTCGTAACTTTTAACAGAACCTCCAAAGATATTTCTTAAGGAGGCTGCGATCATTTTAAAATAATCATTTGCAATTACAACATGCCCTGTAACCAAAACAGGCGTTATCGAACTATCAATGTCCGCGGGATATCTTTTCAAATCGGTGCATAAAATATCATTCAATTCTTTCTGTTCTTTTGCAAGTCTTGCTAAATGTCGTTTTTCATTCAATCGACCGAAAATAAATCCGATCATAAAAAGAACCAGAAAGCTACCGGTGGAAATAAAAAATTCCAGTTCTTCCATAGTAGTTATTCCTGTTCTTTAACTGCCACAACAGCAGTTCCATAAGCCATCATTTCTGCAGCGCCAGAGGTAATCATACTGGTTGCATATCGCAAATTGACAACCGCATTGCCTCCCAGTTCTTTTGCCTGAGACATCATACGTTCCAGAGCTTCTCTTCGGGCTTCCGTTAAAAGTTCGGTATATCCTTTGAGTTCGCCACCAACGATATTTTTAAATCCAGCGGCAATATCTCGACCAATATGCTTTGCTCGAACTGTGTTGCCCTGAACCAGTCCTTTTACTTCTGTTATTTTCCAGCCTGGAATTGTTTCTGTAGAGATTACTATCATCATTTTCCTCGTTTCGATTTTAATTGGTTACTGTACTGAAATACAGTTTTTCCAAGTTTTAGTCTTTTTTTATTTCAGGATAGTGACCGCAAAGAGTTGATATCGAATATCTTAAGGTCTAATACCTGAAAAGAATCCTGTTAGAAGTTCGGTCCCCATACTCGCAGGATTCTGCATTTTGTCAAGAGAAGCAAGTAGATCTTTCATAACCAGAATTTCTTCAAAAACCATAAGACGAACAAGTTGTGCATTAGATGGAGCCGTTGAAAATTCCAACGTCTCTCCATGTATAGTCATTGTTATAAATATATCTTCTTTACGAATTCGATATATCACTGGATGGGCACTGTGTAATCTATGAACAAAAAAGTCTTCTGAAACAAACGCATTTTGTATTCTTGAAGCCATAAATTCTGCCATGGTTTCATTTTTAAGATCAAGTTCAAATGTTGATAACTCTTCTCTTTTTTCTTCAAGCTCTTTTTTTAGTCCAGGTCCACCATCGAAGCTCTTTACCAGTATCGGTGGTGCAATAACGGAAGCAACAAGCAAAGTTATAATTGCAACACCAAAAAGATCCTGGCCAATGGCTCCTGATGATAAACCAACTCCCGCAACGATAAGGGTTACTTCCCCGCGGGGAAGCATTCCTGCTCCGACTCTAAAAGCACCCCGAGGGTTAAATCCCATCAGTAGGGCGGGACCACCGCATCCAACAATTTTCCCAATAATTGCTCCGAGTGTATAAACAAAACCGAAAAGCACAACACCTTTCATGGCGCTGAAATTCACCATCATACCCATTACACAGAAGAAAATTGGTACAAAGAAATCATAAATTCCTGTAATCTTTTCCTCAATAAGAGATGCGACGTCAGTACGGGACAGAGAAAGACCCGTAATATAGGCTCCTATAATCATGGCAAGCCCAGCCATTTCGCTTAATCCTGCGAGAATAAGGGCGATTCCAAGGCTGACTCCAGCAATAGTTTCTGGCTTTTTAAACCATTTGAGAGATCTGGAAATTTTAGGAGCTATTAAAACCCCAACTAAAGTGCAAACTATCCAGAATCCGAAGGCTTTCCCAGCAATCATCACTATTTTGATCCACTCAAGACTACCTCCGGCTTTGTTCACTTTCACCAGACCAACTACAACGGCAAGAATTACAATGCCGAGAACATCATCTAAAACTGCACCAGCTAAAATTGTGACGCCTTCGGGAGATGATATTTTTTTCTTCTCCGATAGAATTCGGGCAGTAATTCCAACACTTGTAGCAGTAGCAAGCGTGCCCATAAAGAGTGCTGTAGGATGAAACATTGAGGGAACGCCCGGAACAAACAACCAGGTTAGTGCCGATCCAAGGAAAAAACTGAGGATTACTCCGCCCACACCAACAGCAGTTCCAGCCACAGCAAATTTTAAAAAAGTGGAAAGATCTGTTTCAAGACCTGCTAAAAAAAGTAGAATAATTGATGCGACTACAGCAAATCCATAGAGTTCAGGGCTTACCGGAATCGTACTTCCTGCAGGAATCGGAAAAAGCGGGCCATTTAAAAGTGGCAATGCAAATTGTCCGAGCATATAGGGACCAATAATTATCCCCGTTGTAAGTTCACCTAAAACTCTTGGTTGTCTAAGATATTTCTCAAAGATCTGTCCGATAATTTTTGCGGCAATCACAATAATTGCCAGTTGCAGAACAAGTCTGGTCATTAAATGAGTCATAATTCTGCACCTTTCATTGTTCAGGTAAGTATTTTAAAGACATCTTCCGAAGATTGGGCGGTTATAAGCGCAAGACGTTTTTCTTCCTTAGAAAGAATAGTGCTGATAGCGGCTATAAATTCTATATGGGGACCAGATTTACCCGTAGGGGAAAGTGTCATTATAAAGATATTTGAGGGCTTACCATCAAGGGCGCCAAAATCAACTCCCGTTCTATGAATTCCGACGGCTGTATGAAGTTCTTTCACTGCATCAGTTCTGGCATGAGGTATTGCAATCCCGAGCTCCATACCGGTTGACATTTTCTCTTCTCTTTCAAAAAGAGCTCTAAGAGCTGCTTCCCGCGAAGAGACATCGCCGGTATTTACTATTGTATCAAGAAGTTCTTCAATAACAGTGTTTTTATCATTGCTTTTAAGATCTACCACTATAGTTTTTTTGTTCAGAACTTTCTTAAGATTCATAACATTCTCCAGTTACGCTGATTCCTTTTTTTCGATCTCATTTTCGACTCAGGAACCACGGTGAACAAGTTCTCCCGGAACGTAACTTGTGTATCTATGATTACGGATTTAATTGCAAGACTTAATAACAAAGAGTAATGATCAGTCGGGATGTTTTTAGCATGGGCACAGAAAATATAAAAAATCATCATGAAATTAATAACGATAAAGATAATGGTCACGACAGCCACAAACACAACCATCACAAACACAACCATTATCACCCTGATACAGGCAAGCTTTCTACTTCCCGATTACTTATAGCTGTAAGTCTCAATTTTTTAATAACAACAGGAGAAATAATTGGCGGAGTCTTAAGTGGATCCCTCGCGCTCCTGAGTGACGCTTTACATAATTTTACTGATGCCATCGCTCTCATAATAAGTTATACGGCCTCAAAGATTTCCAGAAAAGAAAACACCCTGGAAAGAACTTTTGGTTATCGTAGAATTGAAATACTTGCTGCTTTAATCAATGCCCTTTTTTTAGTAACTGTTTCGGTTTTTCTCATTAAAGAGGGAATTGAAAGAATCCTTAAACCTGTTCAAATAAATGGATTTATTGTCATAACTGTTGCTTTGGTTGGTCTTTGCGCAAATACTATTTCTGTACTTATTTTACATAAAGACTCCAAGCACAATCTCAACGTCAAAAGTGCTTATATCCACCTCCTCGGGGATGCTCTTTCTTCTTTGGCCGTTGTTGTAGGTGGAATAATTATGCATTTTTTCCGAATTTATTGGATTGATGCGGTTTTGACCATTCTAATCGCTCTTTTTATAATAAAATCAGCAATATCCATAGTTGTAGAAGCCTCTGGTATTTTGATGCACAAAGTTCCGGATGGTTTAAATATTCTGGAAATTGAAAATAAAATTATGGAACTCCCTCATATAGATGGGATTCACCATGTTCATATATGGCAGCTCAATGAAATTGATGTCTTTTTCGAGTCACATGTAGATCTTAAGTCTGATTGCCTGATATCTGAAACTGCAGATATCAGAAAACAAATTGAATCCATTTTAAAAGAATTCGGTATTTCTCATGTAACTCTCCAACTGGAATTTGGCTGTTGTGAAGATCGCAATCTGATTTCAAAAGAAAATCATTCAACTTTTCATAAGTAATATTTAAAATAAGTACATACAATTGAGAAAAAAAACCCCCTGCTGTGAGGGGGTTTAAAACTGAAATCAGTTTAGATTAACGGCGTTTGTGTCTTACACGAACTGTACGGGTACGGGCAGGTGTCCGGCGATGTACAACGCGAGTTCTGTGTACGGTTCTGACAGGTCTGCGATATCTGAAGTGTGAAGGTCTATGATATCTGCCATGCCATCTGGTATAACGGTGTCTGTTAACTCTGTAATAACTTACTGCAGAATTGTATTGTACCCATGTTGAAGGAACCCAAACTCTTACACCACCAGCGTAATAATAGGGTCTTCCAAAACTATCAAAGTATACCAAAGCTCCTTGATAATAATAGGGATTCCATCCTCCGTACGAATAGGAAACCGTTGCGGGCTGTGCTGATACAACGCATCCAGAGAGAATTGTTGCAGCGCTGAGAGTTAAAATACTTGTCAAAATAGCTAATTTCCTCATTTTTACTCCTTCCATTAGGTTTTAGTGGTTAGCAAACCACTTCCAGTTATAAGCGCACATACGGGCAATTTCAAGATGCATTCAACGAAAGATAAAAAAAAGATAAAAAAAGTCTTTGTCATACTGTAAATATATCAAAATTAATTCCATCTGAATCAGTACTGAAAAATGCAGCATGGGGAACGGGGGGGAATAGGCTTTCAATATCTTCTCTTGGATAACAAAGGGAACCTGGATTTAAAAACCTGATCCCGTCGCGAAAATGATCCCGGGGAACATGGGTATGTCCATACATCAAACAGTCAATTGGCCCTGAATACAATGTTCTGACAATTCTCAGTGCTCTATTTTCAACAGTCTGATAACCACCACCACCACCATGAATCATAGCAATATTAAACGGTCCAGACTCAATAATAATAACATGAGGAGATGCTAAAAGTCGGTCATTGTTTCCCAAAACCGCATGGACGGTGTAACCAAGGGCCTCAAGATCATTGATTACTGATGGATGAGTTACATCTCCCAGATGGAGAATTGTAGATATATTACTGAAATAATTATTTATTGTTCTTTCAGTGTCGTCGTCCAAAAAAGTCGAATGAGTGTCACTGATAACCCCACAGAGGGTACCTTGAGGTATTTCAATTTTTTTAAACCTGAGGAAACTATTCATATATTAAACTTAATTTACGAAAAAATTTAACAAAATACATGTTTCTGCACAAAATTTTTTGCAACTTCATGACAAAAAACGGGATAATACTCCGGATAATGAGTTTTTTCCGAATCCCCGGTTAGAGTCCAGTTTTCGGAATTATCTTTTGTAATCCGACAGTGATGTTGTATAACAAATTTCCGAGTTTATGGCAAATACACAGATACCATCGTTAATGATTTTTGTTTTTCAGGTGATTCAACTGTAATTTTGAAAATAATTCAAAGAAATACTAATCACCGGATTTGAGAACCCAAAGTGGATAACTTTTTCAGAACAGGAAAACTTGAAATACCTGATCCTTCTCTGGCCGGAAGGACCGAAATTTTCAATTGTGAAATAATTACAATTACTTTTCATAGCTCCGATTCTGGATTTACCGTTCTGAAAGCCCGTCGTGAAGGTGAAGATAACATTTTAACCTGCGTTGGAATGATTGGCGATCTTGCACCCGGTACATGGCTCAAAACTGAAGGCACTTGGGAAATTAACGGAAAATTCGGACCACAGTTTCGGATTACGCGATGGGAAATGACCCAACCGGCGACTAAAGAAGGACTTATACGATTTCTTGGTAGCGGTCTTGTTAACGGGATCGGTATCTCTTTTGCCGAACGAATAGTTAATCATTTCGGTGCAGACACTCTTAGTATTATAGAAAATAAGCCGCACAAACTTATGGAAGTTGAAGGAATCGGAAAAGTCCGGTGTGAAAGTATTTCTCGCAGTTTTTTAGAACGAAAACACATGGCTCAAGTCATGGTATGGCTTCAAAGTTATGGTGTTGGGCTGGGGACTTCACTGAAAATATACAGTAAATATAAAGACAAAACTATTGAAGTGGTAAAAGAAAACCCATACCGACTTGCAGATGAAATATGGGGAATCGGTTTTCATACAGCAGATCGAATAGCTCGAACCATGGGTTTTGATTCAAACAGTCCCTTTCGGTTGGAAGCGGCTGTTTTGTACATTCTGAAAGAATCTGAAAACGCTGGACATGTATTTCTTCCTAAAACAGATGTTCTTGAAAAGGCTTCGCTTTATCTTGAAATTCCAGATCTTGATATCGACGCAATTCTTGAGAGATTGGTTTTTAGAAATAATATCGTTATTGAAAACGATGATGTCTATCTTAAAAGATTCCATATATATGAAACTTTTCTCGCAAAAGAACTTGGGGATCTTCTTAATACTCCTAAATCAGGCATAAATCCTGATAGAGAAGATATCCGACAACTTGTTGATGAAAAAATGGATATGGTTTTTGATGAAACACAGATAACAGCTGTAAAAACAGCCCTCGGTGGAGGTGTGACTGTCATTACTGGTGGGCCAGGTACAGGAAAAACAACCCTTGTCCGTGCCATTTGTGAAATAGTAATGAATGAAGGCTTCAGAATTATGCTCGCGGCACCAACGGGAAGAGCGGCAAAGAGACTTTCAGAAGCTTCCGGATTAGAAGCAAAAACGATCCATCGCTTGCTTGAATTTCAACCAAGACTGAGAACCTGGGGAAAAAACCATGAAAATCAACTTGAAACAGATTATCTAATCATTGATGAGGTTTCCATGGTTGATCTTGCCCTTATGTATCACCTTATAAGAGCACTTCCATCATCCGCAGGCCTTATCCTGGTGGGAGATCATGATCAGTTACCTTCTGTTGGAGCAGGAACTGTTTTAGAGGATCTGATTGAATGTGGTGAAATATGTGTAGTACGCCTCAATACAATTTATCGTCAGGCGGAAGAAAGCTTTATTGTGAAATGTGCTCACAATATCAATAATGGTCTGGATCTGATAACTGGCAAGGGTGGAAATGGTGATTTATTTTTTATTGAAAAAGAAGATCCACAGGATGTTATAAGGATAATTAACGAACTTGTAACTAAACGTATTCCAGACTCGTATGCCTTTGATCCATTTTCAGAAGTTCAGGTTCTCACACCCATGCATCGGGGCGTGCTTGGTACGGAAAATCTTAATTTAATTTTACAGAAAAACCTGAATTCCAGTAGTGACCAGATTAAATTTAATAACTACATTTGGCACACAGGAGATCGCGTAATTCAACTCCGGAACAATTATGATCTTGGCGTTTTTAATGGAGATATTGGTAGAATTGTCTCTATCGACCGTGAAAACACCAGCATCAACGTTCAGTTTGATGAAAGAATTATTGAAGTACAGAGATCAGATATGGGAGATCTCTCTTTGGCATACGCTATAAGTATTCATAAAAGCCAGGGGAGTGAATACAGCGCCGTGATAATTCCGGTTCACACCCAGCATACGATAATGCTTCAGCGAAATCTAATTTACACCGCTGTTACGCGAGCAAAAAAACTTGTAGTAATGGTTGGAACAAAAAAGGCAATGAGAATGGCAATATCTAATTTTGCAAGGACAAAGAGATATTCGAAACTGGCTGAAAAAATTCAAAAATATATAAAAAGCAATTAGTCAGCGTCTTCGGTGCCTTCCATGTCATTTCGATGACCAGAAGTTTCTTTATCAGAACCATCTGGTTTTGATGGGATCATTGGAGCAATTACATCTTTTTTAGGACCTTTGGATTCCTCTAATTTAATGGTCTTCCTTTTATCAGTGTCGGCAGTTGTGCCCCGTTCTTTGACTGTGGAATCAGCCGTGGGTCTTGGATGAGCGCAATCTTTTGGTTGCGGCTTGGAACAACCATAAATTCCAACAATAACAATAGCTATCAGTAACTTATACATTTTTCTCCTTATATTAAATCCAATTCAGAACTATTATATCCCAGTAATCAAAACAAATCTTTTTCCGAAAAACTAATCGGCGTCTTCTGTGCCTTCCATGTCATTTCGATGACCGGAAGTCTTAGTTCCAGCTCCGCACAGAGGATCTCCCGGATTGCATTTTCTACGCATTGAAGAAGACATCGCACCTATGGGTCTGCTACTACGTGCTCCTCCACGTCCGCTTTTTAATCCAAAACCTCCACTGCTACCGCCTCCTCCACCAATCCCTCCCTTACCTCCGCTTCCACCAAAGGATTTCATTTTTAATCCATTTCCCATAATACCTTTGAGTTCTTTCTTAAGATCTTCACTCTTGGGAGCAGGCTTTTTTGCAGGTGCATTGGGAACTTTTTCGTCAGCAGATTTATCTTCGACTTTTTTCAGATCTGTAGAATCCTTCGACTCTTTTTCCTTTAATGTATCAGTTTTCACATCCTGATTTGTTTTTTGTTTTAAAGGTTCACTGTCGGGAACTGTCTTTTTCTCCTCAGGGGCTATTTCTATTTTATTTTTTTCATCCGGAGCTGTTCTTGGTTCTTTTTCTTTTTTAGAACACCCCAGGAAAGATACAAAAATAAAGCAAATAATTAATGTTTTCATTGTATATCTTCAGTACCTTCCATATCATTACGATGACCACTGGTAGTTGGTTGTACTTTATTTCCAGGTGTTTTTATTGCTGGAGTTGCAGCTCCGGTAGTTTTTGTCTGATCTTCAGTTTTTCCCGGAGCCATTTTTTCTTCCGATGTATTCATTTGTTGATGGGAATTTTGTCTTGATGCACATCCTGTGGACAGAATAATAAATATTACTAACGCTAGTTTATACATAATTGGCCTCCATTTCAGGTTAATCTCCAGAGTAAACACAATACTACCCGTCCGACGATTTTCAACTCTTCTCTTACGAATTTTCTTCTTTATTTATTCCAAAAGAGTCCGATAAAAGAGTTTAGAACTTGAATATACATATAATTTGTTGGAGTCCTGAAGTACTGATTTCAGATTTTTCATCAAATTTGGGCACAGGACTCTCTGGTTTCTACGAAAACAGTTGCCGTCTTTTACGATTTCCTTCGGAAATGCGTTTTAGACGTTAAGAATGAAAAGTTTGAAATTATTGTAGTGTTCTGAATAGTATATTTTTTAATATGCTCAATTTTAACAAAAATTGAATTTCATGACACGAGCTAAATCAGGACAGGAAATCAGGATTATATTTTCTCGGAATTCCCTCTATGACTCCTATTGGTCATTGCGGTAATTGCCATAAAAATTGAGTTTTTTCAATGAAAGTATATGATCTTAAAATTACCTTTATTCCTGATTTTTTTAACCGGAATTTATAGGAACTAATTATCTTTTAAGATTTTGAGGAACGTTGTGACAGAACAGTTATCAGGACTTCTTATTGTTGACGATGAACCACACATCAGATCCTCAATCCGGAGAGCTCTATTTGATGAATATCAAGTTACCGAAGCAGAATCCGGTGAAAAGGCACTGTCCCTCCTGAGATCCGGTTTGGATGTAAAAATTATAATAAGTGATATGTTCATGCCCGGGGGAATCAATGGTATTGAATTATTTGGGGAAACCAAGCGTTTAGCTCCACAAGCGAAACGTATTTTGATGACAGGACGGAGTGATGCAGAGATAGCTATGAAGGCTGTCAATATGGGATCCATAAATTATTTTATACAAAAACCCTGGGATCTTCATGAACTGACAGCGGTCCTTCATCAAATGAATCAATTATCGGATCTGGAGAAAAAGAATGAAATTTTACTTCTTGAACTGAAGTACGCCAATCAATCTCTGATAGCAACCAATGAAGAACTAAAACGCCACCGGGAACTGCTCAGACAATCTCTTGATGAACGAACCAATCAGTTGATGGAAGCGCTCCGGGACCTTGAAGAGGCAAACGCCGAATTAAAAAAAGCTGCTATCCGTGATGGGCTCACTGGATTATACAACCATGTTACTATCAAGTCCAGATTGGAAGAAGAAATTGCAAGATCTCAACGATATTCGAGTGAAGTCTCAATTCTCTTCTGTGATGTTGATCATTTTAAACTTTACAACGACAGGCTCGGTCACGATGTAGGAGATATAGTATTAAAATCTGTCTCAAAGTTCCTTATCGATGGAAATAGTGACATTTCACCTTCCCGTAAATCTGACATAATAGGCAGGTATGGAGGTGAGGAATTTGTTCTAATACTCCCGCAGACAAGTAAAGAAGGAGCTCTAATCAGAGCGGAAAGACTTCGTCAGGGTATAAATCTTCTGGATGTTCCAGGGGCAAAGCAGCAGCCTCTTGGGCACCTCAGCGTCAGTATTGGGGTGGCAACTTATCCTCAGGACGCTTCAAGTATGGAAGAGATCCTTAAAAAAGCTGATGAAGCTCTCTACCGGGCAAAGGGTGGAGGCAGGGATCGCGTAGTTCCAGCTGTATCCGCCAATCCTCAATAGCAACCCCCTGTTTTCCTGTTTATCTGAAATTTTTTAACAGGGACTCAGATAGTCAGGCAAACAGGATCAGGATCAGGATTAGAGCGTAAATATTCAATATCAATGGATAATTACAAAGACTGGAAACAAATATTCAATTTCCCAATTTCGATCCTTTTATTCCGCAAGCGGTCTAATACGTGGGCATAGTTGTATTAGTTATTTACTTCAAAAATTGGATTTTTTTTAATGCCGGATGTTACCACAAAACTTCTTATCCCCTGAGTCCAGACCTGAGTAGGATATTTCAAAGAGCAACTCATAAAAAGTTCTGTCATATCTGCGGCATTTATCGTAAGGCCCGTTTTATCTGCAAGGCGATGGAAGAACGTCCCATTTCCTTCTCTGATAATACTATAATCAATACTTATAATTATTCCATCATCTTTAGTGTTTAGAATATACCAGTTGAGGATCTTTTTATTTAAGCCTTTATCTTTTCCTAATTTTCTATAAATAATACAAGCATCCCAAGGTCCATGATTTTCATCTGCCAAATCAAAGTGGTTAAGCGCGGGAATTTTCAAAATTGCAGGAGGACCAGCAACGTGTACTGTCCCACGTGTAGATCCAAGAAGGGAAATAATTGAAGATTTCAGATCCGTTGAAGTCTTTATATTGGTCTTTCTCAAAATATATCTAATTCCACTGATGATTAAATTCAGAAGCTCTTAGTAAATATGAAAAAATTATCAAATAAAACAATTATTTACATGGGGATGGTGGATTCTGGCCAATAATATCAGCGCACATAAAATAATTTTCACACTCACCTTTGTAACAATCTACCAGTTTTTCTTGAGTCTCATCATCCAGATTTTTACAGTCGTCAATGCACCCATCAATATCAACCACTCCACCACAGTTTGCACACTCACCTGCCTTCTGGCAAAATGCACGACAATAATCCGTCTCTGATGTGCAGGAAAAAAGAAAAACCACAACAAGTAAAGACGAAAAAAGAAGTTTTCTCATAATTACCTCCCATTTGGGATATATCAGTTTTTTTCTGAGTGGCAAATAAAAACATTTTTATGTCTGATCAAGTTTTGAGGTTAGTTCGTGTCCTGAAATTCAATTTTTATCAAAATTGAGCATGTTTACGAAAACATGCTATTCAGAACACTGCAATAATATCAAGGTCTTCATTCTTAATGTCCTGTGCAGGAATTTGGCCTAAACTTGAAAACTTGGTATTACAGGACATTAACTAATTAGTTCGTGTCCTGAAATTCAATTTTTATCAAAATTGAGCATGTTTACGAAAACATGCTATT
>JAHJMN010000145.1 GCA_018821305.1 Myxococcota bacterium | reverse complement strand
TCCTGTCTGCCTGTAATTATTATGCAAGATTGTATTTATTGACTAATTCACTCGGAAGTTCACTAACCGATCAGCATTGTGTCTAGACCGCTTCATGAGTAATACGATTGTGACTCGGTTTAAAGAAATACTTCAGGAATGAGCCCCCTGGTTTCCTGTTCCTGCTACTGCTTACCTGTATCCCTGAAATTTTAAACAGGGACTCAGGCAGTCAGGCAATCAGGATCAGGCTCAGGTCATAAGCATTCAATATCAAAGCATAATTACAAAGACCGGAAGCAAGTATTCACTCTTTAGATTTCGATCCTTTTATTATGCCTGATTGTTACTATTGATCCAGAACCTGCCGGATTTTCGTTCCAAGTTCTTTTGAAGAGAAAGGTTTTTGAATAAATTCTACGCCTTCTTCCAGAACGCCTCGGGTAGCAATTACTTCTGCCGTATATCCGGACATAAATATCCTTTTCATGGATGGATATTTCGAAAGCAGTTTTTCTGCCATTTCCCGTCCGTTCATTCCCGGCATAATTACGTCAGTAATCAATAAATCAATTGTTCCGGGGTTATTTTCAACGATGGAAATTGCTTCAAGAGGACTCCTTGCTCCAATCACCCGGTATCCGAACTTTGTGAGCATAACAGTGGCCATCCTCAATATTGATGGTTCATCTTCAACAACAAGTATAGTTTCAGTTCCACTACCCCGGACTTCATCGGACGCTTTTACCTGAGAGTGTGGCACTTCCAATTTGTATTCCGGCAGGTAAATTTTAAAAGTTGTACCATGCCCTTCCTCACTGTAAACATTTATGAAACCATTGTTCTGTTTTACTGCACCATATACAGTTGCCAATCCCAGACCTGTGCCATGACCAGCTTCTTTTGTCGTATAAAATGGCTCGAATAAGTGGTTGAGGGTCTCGGAGTCCATTCCTGTTCCATTGTCCGTGACGGCAATCATAGTATATTTCCCGGGGATGACTCCCGCATGAATACTACAGTAATGTTCATCAAAAACCACAGACTCGGTCTCAATAATGACCTGGCCAACTCCTTTGATGGCATCACGGGCGTTAACACATAAATTTGCAAGGATTTGATCAATTTGAGCGGGATCTACTAAAACCAGAAGTTGACCACTGAAAGGTTTCCAGTGCATATCTATATCTTCCCCGATCATCCTTCGAAGCATGAGCAGCATACCTTCGACGGTCTGGTTGATATCCACAACCTTTGGAGCTATGGTCTGCTTTCTGGCAAAGGCCAGCAATTGTCTAGTAAGATTCGCAGAGCGCTCCGCCGCCTTTTTAATCTCTATCAAATCCTCAAGCACAGGCTGATGGGGTTCAGATTTATCCAGGGCAAGCTCTGAATGTCCGATAATAACACCGAGCATATTATTGAAATCATGTGCTACCCCTCCCGCAAGACGCCCGATTGATTCCATTTTCTGGGCCTGAAGCAGCTTGTTTTCAAGTTCTCTCATTTCTTTTTCAGCATTTTTAAAGTCAGTGATATCGCGGAATTCCGTTACTCTTACATTCCTGCCTTTGTAGGGAATATTCCGGGCTTCAAGTCTGATTGGATATCTTTCGCCATTTTTGCGTACACCTATAGCTTCATAGGGTTTCTCATACCCACTGGTAATGTTTTTGATAACAGTTTCACGGGTATCTTCCGAAATCAGAAGCAGTCCATCCATTCCAATCAGTTCATCGTATGAATAACCAGTTATCTCGGCAAGTCCATTATTACACTCAATAATACGTCCTTTTTCATGGATTGTAATCCCGCCAAAGGAGGCATTGTGCAGTGTTTTGAAACGTTCTTCGCTTTCTTTAAGCTCCTGTTCATGATTTTTGCGCTCGGTGATGTCGACAAAGAGTACCGCAAACTGATCAGGGGCCGGGCGATAGGCAAAAACCTCAAAATGCTTATTCAATACCTGTGAATAATTTTCGAAATGACACGGCTCTCCTCTCATTGCAACCCTGCCATACATTTTTACCCATTTCGGATCTTCTCCTGGAATAACTTCACTTAGACATCTGCCAGAAACAACATCCCTTCTGAGACCAGTCAGTTTCTCAAATGCTGGATTTATCTCGAGAAATCTGTAATCAACGGGGTTGCCATCATCATCATAAATCATTTGATGCAGGGCAAAGCCTTCGGTCATACCATTGAAAAGGGACCGATATCTTTCTTCACTTTCGCGCAGTGCTTCTTCGGTTCTGCTCCTCTGCATTTCAACTGAAACCATGTCTGTGACATCAGTTATCAGACCAAAAATCTGCGTTGGCTTACCTTCAGTATCGCGTCCGTAAATAAGCTCACTGCTTTCAAGGTATTTCCAGTTTCCATCCCGATGCTTCATACGATATTGATGCTTTATTATTTCCCTGTCGGCAACTTCATTATACCGGGGCAATATTGTGGCAACATAATTGGTGAAATCATCCGGATGCATAAGAGAAACGATAAGTTCATCACCAAAGTCTTTGATTTCCTGAGCAGAATACCCAAGAACATTCATTATTCCGTCGTTGGAGTAAACGTTTTTCTTTTCGGCAATGTCGTAAATATATAGAATTGCAGGCGTAAGATTTAAAAGAGACTCGATAAACTGCTTACTGTTTTGCAAAGCACTACCTATTCCTGTTAAAATTTTCGGTTCAGACCGAGAAATCATATATGGATATCGGTAAATTGCAATATGAGTAAAGCAGTTTGACATTTTGATTTTACGGATGAAATTTATTTTCAAGCAAATGATTGAAACAGTTATATGCGTTCTACCGCTTCATGAGTAAAAGGATCGAAACGTGAAAAGTGAATGTTTTCATCCTGCCATTTGTAATTATGCTTTGATGTTGAATGTTTATGACCTGTTCCTGTCCCTGTTTACCTGACTACCTGAGTCCCTGTTTAAAATTTCATGGAAACAGGAAATCAGCATCAGGGTCAGGAAAACAGGGGGCTCATTCCTGAAGCATTTCTTTAAAACGAGTGACAATCGTATTACTCTGCAAGCTGATCTAAAATCCGTAGAATATGAGGTTGTTTACGATTTCTTTGTGGATGTGTCCCGATGCTATGAACTTTTCGGTGATGGAGGTGATTTCTGCCACATCTACTCCGAGGGAAGATGAGAGATCTTCTGCAGTCTGAGGCCGCCGGCGTAAAGAAGATATTATTGCACCGGTTAAATCCGCTGGACGCAGGGTGCAGGCTGAACTCTGGCCCCTCGTAATGATGATGGCGTTGTCAAACCATGATGCCGCCCGGGCCAGTTGCTGTGGTGAAAGTAATTTAACCCAGGGAAGCGCTGCGGGGCGGTCAAGGGAGTTTATGTTCACGGTTTTTATCCCGAGGTCCGATACCACCTTTGAAAGTTTAAACAATTCTTCATCGGTGTCGTTTATGCCTTCGGAAAGGAAGATTTCAAGCCATATCTCCCCGGTGAAATTATTTACGAGCTTGGATAGCCCTTCAATGACAAGGGCCGCACTCATATCGGGAAGGGGACGGTTTATTTTCTGGAAAACATCCTCACTCACGGCATCGAGGGACGGCAGAATCAGATCTGCTCTTTTTATACGGTTAATTACTTCATCAAGATGACAAAGGGTTGTATTTGTGAGAATCGCGACCTTTATGGCAGGGTAATTATCTTTTATGAAATCAATTATTACGCCTATGCCGCTGTGGAGGGTAGGTTCGCCGCTCCCTGCAAGAGTTATGTAATCCGGAGGCTCGTTTGCACAAAGCCAGTCTTTTAATTCGGCGATGACTTCGTCCGTGGGCACCCATTCTTTTATTTCCACTGTCTGATTGTCCGTGAGACCGCATTCACAATAGGCACAGTCCAGTGTACATGTTTTAAATGGAACAAGATCGACGCCGAGGCTTCGCTTGAGGCGCCGGCTTACAACGGGACCGAAAATATGTTTCATAACAGCCTCAGTTATTCTTCGGCGGGCTCTTCTTCTACGGGCTCGGGAGCATCAGAATGGTTTTTGTTTGAGAAATTGAAAGTGAGTTTGAGAGGTTTGAGATAATTCAGACGTTCTTCGTCAAGTAAAGTACCTCTCTCGGGCAAACTGACGCCGTCATCATTCCATTCGGGAATGAAAACAATGGGCTCGCCTTTTCCGTTGTAACCAAGTTGAACGAGGGTGTCGCGCACAATGAGGCGGCAGTGATTTTCACAGCAGTAGAAATCCTTTGTGACACGGTAAAAACCTTCGGAAGGAAGGGGCTCCAGAGTGAAAGCATCGTTTAAGTTTTTCAGTGGGATTCCCCGCATGGAAAATACAGCTTTATTGTTAATCCATTTTTCCGGAGGATAAACACCGGGGCCGGGATCGCCATGGTTGTGGTAGTAAACAAGAACTCCAGCAGGAACGGCAGGCCCTAGTTCTTTTGTTGTACGATACAGGCCGCATTTCACTGCATCCGCTGCTTTAGGAGTCTTAATTTTAATGTAGTCAGCCATAATATTTACCTTTCAGTAGTTTGAGTTGTTTCCAACCGCATTTGAACTGATAATCATTTAAAATAACATGGCAAGAGATAAATTGAATGCTCAGGGAAAATCTGCAGAGGGTGCAGTTTATTTTTTCACGGGGATGGAGGAACTGAAAATACAGGTAAAAATCGCTGCAATTTTAACTTCCATGTCCTCTTTGGGCATGTTGTCGTTTATTTTCCAGTTATCGAAGCTTTTTGAGTACCTTGTGGTAACGTACATACTGCCTTTTGAGCTGCTGATTTTCCAGTTATCCCAACTTTTTGAGTAGGTAGTGGAAACTTGCAGCGTGGTTCCCTTACCGCGGACAGTCCATCGGTCCCAGCTTTTTGAGTAGGTTGTGGACATGGTAATTGACCCGAATTTAAAGCGGTCATAACTGTTCGAATAAACCGTGCGAATGTATCCCGTTTTCCCGGGTAGGCGCACTGTCCAGTTATCATAACTTTTAGAGTACGTCGTATAAAGTGAGCCGGAGCCCTTCGTGGATGAAATGGACCATCGGTCAAAACTTTTTGAATAAGTTGTGGACATGCTGCGGAAACGCATTTCGTGTACCGCTGCTCTCATCTGATCCGGAAGATTACTTTTATAAACCGTAACACGCATATCACCGCTGGTGTATGTCTTTTTCTCTGGAGAATTCGGTGCAGGGGTAGAAAGCGGTGCGGGCCCCGGCTCAAGGTTCACCGTCGCAGGCTTAGGCGGAGGTGGCGGAGGCTCGGGCTGCGCTGCAGGTTGGGTTGCTGGCTGCGCTGCGGGTTGCGTTTGATTGTATGCTCTAGGCTGACCCAGATGAACTTCCCCGGTATAAGGGTCATAACATCCTGTTATTACTGTTAATAACGCAAAAGAAAAAAGAAGTTTAAACATAATTCACCTGATATAAGTAATTCGTGTCCTGTATTTCAGGACAGTGATATGTGAAAAGACACATTAGCTATTTCTATTGAACATTTAAATATTTTTCCAGTTTTTTATACAAATCCGGGAGCCTGAAGGTAACTTTTTTCATCATTTATTTATATACCGAGCAAATATTATTTTATAAACCACTTCTTGACAGGCATATTGAAGTGTGAATATGGTCACCGTAAGGAGGGCTCAATAAAATGCAGCTTTCGATTACCAGACGCACAGATTTAAAACAAATACCGGCTTTCGATTCGACTTTAGGATTCGGCCGGAATTTTACGGATCATATGTTTTTAATGGAATGGAAAGGCGAATGGAAAAATCCACGCATTGTCCCCCACGGTACCCTTGAACTTGATCCCGCCGCCATGTGTTTTCACTACGGGCAGGAAATCTTTGAAGGAATGAAGGTGTTCAGGAATGCCGCAGGCAGGATTCAGTTGTTCCGATCTATTGATAACTTCCGGCGCATGAATGTCAGTGCGAAACGTATGGTGATGCCTCCCATGGATGCGGATTTTCTCAATGAAGTACTGAAAACATTTGTGGATATTGAACGAAAGTGGGTTCCCGATAGAAAGGGATACAGCCTCTACATCAGACCAACCATGATTTCCACGGAAGCAGTTTTAGGCGTCAGGCCATCGGAAGAATATCTGTTTTTCATGATTGCATGCCCCGTAGCATCGTTCTTTCCCGAGCAGGAAGGTCAACTTAAGGCCGTTAAGATTTTCGTTTCTACGGATTACGTTCGCGCCGCACCGGGGGGTACCGGTAGTGCAAAAACCGCTGGAAATTACGCTGCTTCCCTGTCAGCTCAGGTTCAGGCCCGGGCCGCCGGTTGTCAGCAGGTCATGTGGCTTGATGCACTGGAACGCAAATATGTGGAAGAAGTTGGCACCATGAATATTTTTGCCGTCATGGATGGAAAACTCGTTACGTCGCCCCTCACGGGGACAATTCTTGCAGGTATCACAAGAGACAGCGTAATCCAGATTTCCCGCCACATGGAAATTCCCGTTGAGGAAAAGCGTTTTACTATCGATGAACTGATTGGTGGAATCCAGAGCGGAACCGTTACAGAAGTCTTTGGTAGCGGAACTGCCGCCATCATAAGCCCCGTAAACCGTATTGTTTTCAAGGGTGAGGAATATATTGTCGGTAACGATGGCGTTGGTGGAGTATCCGAGAAGATTTACAACAAACTTCTGGGAATTCAATATGGAACCGAAGTTGATCCTTTTGACTGGGTTTTGGAAGTGTGAGAGCTCCAAACTGAATTTATTTCTTGCAATCCTCTCTTCTGAAGATAACTTTATTACTGCTTTCGGTTTTAAAGGTTTGAAGATTCCCGAACTCAATGCAGATGTGGAATTTAGAAGATATTAAAATATATTCTAAAAAAGCAATATAGAGTCAATAAGTTATGAGAATAGAGCGGATTGAAATTAGCGGTCTTCATGAAACTCAAAGTTCAAGCTGGTACAGGCGGATAATAATGTTTGCACGATTTTTAATAATTTCCTTCATATCAATATTTTACAGTGGATGTACCCTAATCTCCGTCACTTCGATGCTTAAAAATGACTACGGTCCAGCGATGATGAAGGGGGATATCTCGAAGATACAGGCTAATTCCACTCCGGAGTTTGCAAAACTTTTCAATTACCTCACTCCTGCGGAAGTGAAAATGATCAACAACTTCGGTAATACGGGGAAGGGGAAGGGGAAAGCTCCCAAACAGGGATATGACAGTTTTAAAACAAAAGGAAATCGCGGTGTCCTCACGGTTAAAGCTGGGAAAAGCCGCATGAAATTCATGCTGGTGAAAATTGACGGGGACTGGAAAGTGGACGACCTGATAATCAAAGCACCGAAAATGCGGATTTCCTACCGTGATGCTCTTGGAATTTTCATAGCATTTAAAATGGTCTGGTGGGATCTGAAGCACGGCAAAGTGAATGAGGCTCACACGGGAAAGACTCTCGCTTCAGAATTACCGGTATTAGCTGCTTTTTTTGATGGTTTTGACGAAAAATCACACAGTAATAAACTGTCAAAACCCATCAAAATGCCTTTTAAACTATCAGGATTCAATATTGCGACGGATAAAAAAGGCGGGACAATCACTGTTTCTTCAGGGTTTTTCACTGCCACCTGTCGTCTGTCAAGGGATGAAGATCAGTGGAAACTTCTCGATATTCAACTCGATATTAAGGGCAGGCAGAAACTGGTTCTTACACAGATTCTCCCGTTTTTCCAGCGCATCGGACACCTGATTTCTTCAGTAAAATCATCTAATCTGGAGAAATCGGTGCAGTCTTTTATGGAAATGTGGCCGGAAGTTAAAGATTACGGTGATATGGTTTTGCGTTTTGCACGCCGCCTGAAGAAATCAGGAAAACAGCCTTCGGCGGATTACATTCCCCAAAAAGCTGGTTCATTCGATCCCGCAATTTTGTCTCATTTGAAGTGGGACATTACCCCCCAATTACTTTCGTTTAACATCGGTATTAAGGACTTTGCCCTGAAAGCTGCCCTTAAAAATAATGGTACAATCGATAGTTTCAGTGTCAATTTCAAGGGTATCTACCTCAATTCAAAGGAAATCCTGGATTTCCTGAGCACTGCGTCTGATTTCCGCAAAACGGATCTGGCAACCCCGGAAGGTCGAAGCGAATTTCTCCGGAATTCGGCAAATCTCCTGACGGATCGATGGTCAAGTCCTCTTTTAAAGAGCATTCCACTCAAAATAAATTTTCCCCTGGATCAACTGGAAGAGCTTTTCGTTTCAATTATCAAAAACCGATCACCCGGGAAATCCCCCACGGTAAAACCCGATGGTACGCAGGCATTCACCCTTGAGAATATCAAAAAGACCAGTGATGTCTTCGATGTTGCATTCAAACTTAAAAATCAACTTTTCAAGATTCACCTGAGAAGAGTCCGTGGAAAATGGAAAATTGATACAGTTTTAATAGATCAGGAAGATATTCTGCGCCTTAGTCTGCTTTTACCTTCCCTGTTAAGATTCTCCGAAGGCCTCTACACCATGGATGCTGCATACCTTACGTCGTCCTTTGATGATCTCCTTGGAAAACGCATGGAGCATGGCTTAAAAGAATTGTTCAGACTTCAGGGCAAACACATTTCTGCCCTTGGACGGGGAGTAGTTACCGAGTTTAAAAAGCGCCTCAGTACGTCTGGTATTTCCATGAGTTACAATGAAAAACCGTCTGCATCCAAAGAAGATGCCATGAGTCTAAAAGTAAAAGATGGTTTTTACATCCTTAAAACCGCTGGTGCCACGGTATATTTCCGACAGCGAAAGGATGGAACGCTGGGTATGTCTTATCCCCCGGAAATTTACGAAATGCTCAAACGTAAAAAGGCCTTCCGCAATCGGGATATGTTTCAGATGATTGAGATGCTCCCTCTGGGTGTGAACATGTATTTCTCCGTTTTAAGAAAGGATGTCAAGTCACTTCAGGCGTTTATGGCTCCACAATTCGCCCGAAAAGTACTAGGTAAGATGACAAATGCTGATTTTGCCCGCATGCTTCAGAAATTCAAAGTGCAGGTTCCCGCGCTGACACCAAAAATGGTTGTGGACATGGTCATGGATGGTGCCGCATCAGAGGATAAATCGAAAAATCGTAAGAATGGCGCCGGCGGTGATTTGAGACTTCTGGATCAGGCATTTCACTGGCGTTCAAAGTATATTTATGCTCAATTCTGGGTCGCAAAAGGTAATCGTTATGCCGATGTCACTTTCGCCTGGCAGAAAAATGGACGGGATGAAGATTCCGGAATGTGGGTGCTTTCAGAAGTTTACACAAAGGTTCCCCTCCTTGGCCGTGTAAAGATTTCTGATTATGCCGGACCCATATTATCCGGGAAAATCCCCCTCCCGTTTTAACAGAAGTTAATACCGAAGATTGAACCAATAGAACCTCTGGAAGGAATAATATGACTACTGGTGAATTTGAAAAACTTGGTACTTCAGAAGAAAAAATGCATGGTCCGAGATGTCTCATGGTGACGGGGTTTACTCGGGAACAACGGAACTATTTTCTGAATCTTCAGGAAAATGCAGGCATTGATCCGGCAAAGGTAGTTTTTGTGGGTCCCGAAAGCATAAAAATAAAGCTTGAGGAACTTGTTGAAAAACCTAACGAATGGGATTTGGAGACGGACCTTGAATATCCTCCCGTGGTAATCATGAGCGGCCTCCTTGAATCTGAGCTTCATGCATTCATGAAAAACTACCGTTCTTCTAATTTACCCGCACCTTTGTTTGCGGTTCTGACTCCCATAAGCGAAAAATGGTCCTTTGAATACCTCGTAAAACACCTCGTGCGTGAGTACATGGAAATGCACAAACAGCGCAACGCCCCCACCGACAAAGAAAACTGAAATCTGGTTATTTTTTTGGTGTTACTTTTTCGAGATTATACCAGTCAATATGGCGAGTCATAAACATTACAAGGGTTAAAACCATAAGTATTCCAATACTACCGGTTAAAAGAGCATAGTCAGACATCTGCAGAATGACAAACAGATAGGAGTACAGAGTCAGCAATATGCTTCCTATGGTTATCGGAAATTTCAAAGACTGAGTAATAAGAGCAGAATAGACTGATATTACAATGGTTATTATGCCTGCGGAAATTATATAGGCAATATTGAATGTAATGTGTTCCGAGAATGACAAAAGAAGGCTGTAGAATATCACAATTGCAGTACCCACAAGGAAATACTGAATGGGATGAAAACGCCTGCGATGGAAAATCTCAGCAAAGAAAAATGCCGCAAATGTAAAAAATAAAAATATTATTGCGTACTTTGTGATCCTCATATTCTTCTGATAAATATCCGCTGTTAATTTCAGTTTTAAGCCGAATGCGGAATTCTTAAAGTTATGATCACCCTTACGCCAGAACTGCGGAAAATCACGGTTTAAATGAAGTACTTTCCATTGTGCATTGAATCCTTTATCTGTAATTTTCCTTGATACAGGAAGAAACTCACCGTTAAAACTTGGTGAAGGCCAGGCTGAAGCAAGTTTTAAAACGGTTGTTCTGCCTACGGGAGTAAATTGAAGTTCTTCACTCCCGTTAAGATCAAGGTCGAAGGAAAAATTCACGGTCTGTCCGGCTTGCAGTGGATTCAACTGGCCGCTGATTCCCCTTCCTTCTATACCATTGAAACTTATCCCGGGATTAGCTTTTATCTGTACGGAATCAATATTGAAAACAACGCTTTCGCGTATCCCGCGCAAGTCGGATATACCTATAGAAATAAACGCTTTATCCCACATCACCAGCTTTTCATCTATTCCAAGTTCTTTGAGGTCAGGAATTATAAAATTACCTTCCATATTGATTTTTGCATTGTAGAGCACCGCCTGAAACAGACTTCGGTATCGGACTACGGTTTCCAGATTGCCACCAATGTCCAGTTTCTCAGGAAGGATAACGAATTGTGAAATGCTGCTCCCACTCTCCGGTGTCAGTTTGAACGGAAGAATTATTACGGGTCCTTTGAGGATCTGGCTGCTGCCCCATTTTTCACTTATTTCCTTTACGACTTTATCCCGGCGACTTTTCCGCTCAGATATGTATGATTCAGCTATCATGGCCGGAATGAAAAGCACACAGGCCAGAGTACCAATTATGAAAATTTTTATAGTCAGGGAAGAACTGATATCGGTCTTGCGCGTTTCATTTGTTTGTCTGGTATGGTACTGTATTTGTTCGGGAAATTCATCATCAGGCTGTTTGTAATTTTGCTCAGGCGGTGGGGGAACCTCCTCCTGATTCAGTTCAGTATTCAGCTCAGTGTCTACTAGATTTTCATTTTCTTTATTGTCCATATGACCTCCAGGGCAGTAACTAGTTCGTGTCCTGTAATTCGCTTTGCGAAGGATTTTATTAAAAATCCTAACAGGCCACTAGTAATAAATTCAACACCTTGCGGTTACTGTCCTGAGCCAAAAATCGGCGAAAAATTTGATTTTCGGTATTTCCGGACAGTAACTAAATACGTATTACTCAAAAAAAATTCATAGACTAATAAAAATCAGTTTAAATTATTTGAACTTCGCTGTAAATAAAATACAATAGTGTCCTGCGAGGAGGAGACCGTGAAAACATCGATTAAAATTTATACTTTAATATCCATCATTTTCTTAATTTCATGCGTTAATCAGGGTAATTACACCGGCAGCAAGACTACCGCTGATAAAGATCTTGAATCCGGGGAAAGTATATCCTCCAGTCCCCATATGCTGTACTGCAAGATACGTCATTTATCCGAACACCGGGAAAGAAAAGACTGGGAAATTGGTCTCGATGTAATTGTTTATCGTGTGATGAAAAACATTTCAACGGATAGAGCAAAGAAAAACCCCAATGCTACGGAGGATAATCTCTATTCTATTCAAGCAAGGGAACTGGAAAAACTCATAGCCGGATTCATTAATGATTCGAACGGAAACTGGATTAATATGGGGGACATGGTCGTACGGGATCATTTCTGGAATGTTGCATTAAGACTCTATGATCAGACAATTTGTACTCAGCCCCAGAATCGTCAGGCATGGAAAAAGCGTATTCAAACTACTATCGAAATGTTTGAATATGAAGGAAAAGCTGTTTTAAATCTTGGCAGTTACGGAAAAGGTGTTTTTAATGTTATGAGCCCGGGGCAAATGGCCGCTCTCAAACGGAAATTCGCAAGAATTTTAAAATATGTTTTAAAATCTTTTTCTTCCGATCGCGAAATCCTTGAACTGGTGTACAGTGGTGCAATATCCCTGCAACATCCAGATCTTATTCTTGAAGTAGGTAAAGTTCTCTACATGAATTACCCCGATGTTCCTAAAAGCTATGTTTATGATGCGTCAAGATCCATGGCCGAAAAAGACTGGGATGGTTTAAAGACAAAGACAGAAAAATGGCTGGCAAAGCACCCCCGGTGCCCCTATGGATGGAATGGTCTCTTCATGCTTTACAAAGAGAAGGGCATTGCCGAAAAACGTGATGATGCCCGGCGCCGTTTACAATTTTACCGGGAATTTTCCCCGGATTTTAATAATGTAGACTTTTCTATCATCAATGAGAACCTCTTAAAATTCGCAAAGAAAGACACAACGGAAAACGATGCAGTAATTAAAAAGATCAAAACATTTCCTTTTGAACAGCAGAAATCATGGCTTGCTTTGATAGCTAAAAATTGCCACTTCCACGATAGAAAAGCCCTCAGTAATCTCGAGAAACCGGAAGAATCAACCTTCGGCTTATGCAAACTGGTTTTAAATGAACTTAACACACCGGAATTCCGGAAGTCCGGAATTATAGAAAAAATTCTTAAATCCGGCACAAGTTGCATGCGCACAAAATCCAAACTTCGAAGCATTATTGCCTTCAACTGGCCGGATTTCCCTCCTCAAACCATTGAAAGTATTATAAAAGACGACTATCTGGAATTTGTTCCACCCCAACACAGTTTCAGCAAAGTCCTTGCATTAGCTGGATACACAGGCCATTTTGAGGATTTCTTCCGTGCCCGCCCATATGGTGAAAAACTTCCAGGCTACATTGATGCTCAATTCAATACGGCCCTCGCTGCAATATATGGAAAGCATATTTATAAATTTTTCAATCGAACTTCCGCAAAGAACGAAAAGAATGAGCTTCCTTCCAGTTACGAACAGATGGCTCAACTTTTATCCTTTTACTCCTGTTCCATAAGTCTTGGAGATAATCCCCTTAACAACAGTTACAAAAATAATATTAAAAAAATCATAAAAACCCTCGGACCGCTGACTTTAGCGGAGTATTTATGCCCTGTGGCTGGAAACACATCGATGACAAAATTCTATCAGTCCCTCATTGATGAGGAACCGAAAGCCGCAGAAAACATCAGGTTGCTCCTTAAAAACAATGCAGATACTCCTGAGAACCTTTACGTCCCTGTTTTTCCCGATTATGACAAAGGACTATTCATTTCTTTCCGGGATCAGTGTCTCAAAGGAAACATCGGAATGTGTCATGAACTCATCCGTGGCATCAAAGTCGCCGAAGGCATTTTAGATAAAACTATCCGCAGTGAAGTCGCCCCCGCCGCTGACTTGCTTTGCCAGAAATCTGATGATGCAGCATGTTCACTTCTCGACTCCTGGATTGGAGATGGTTTTAAGTATGAAGGGCTGAAATCAGCAACGATTCTGGCAAAACCCTGTGAAAATAACCTTTATCAGACATGCTGGCAGCAACTCAATCGTTCTAAAAAAGACCGTAACTTTACAAAAGAGCAAGTTTCTCTTTTTGAAAAAGGATGTGATAAAAATCATTTCCTGAGTTGTACCGAACTCGGCGAAATTTACTGGGAAGCGAAAGTTGTAAAACAGGACAAAGAAAAATACATTTCTCTGGCCCGGAAAGCATGCAGTGGCGGAAGTGGGCCCAGTTGCTTAAGTCTGGTCCAAAGACACCTTGATAAAAAACTGAAAGGGCTGAAAGGAGCAGAAGACATTTTTCCGTTTGCCACAATAACAGCATGCGGTATGCGCGACTCAACCGCCTGCGAATACGTTGAAAAGAACCTCATCAACCAGACAAACGGCTCGGAAAAATAAATCATTAAGTTTCGTCGATTTTTTGCTCAGAACACGAACCACTTGAACGATCTTTTCAAATTTGAAAAAGCCCCTTTTTACCATTGGATTCCGAGTCTCATGCAGAGAATTAAAATAAAAACAGTTTTTTTTTTGTTTTGTTGCTAGGTTTGAAAATGATAAAAAAAAATAAGGAAGCAGCTGCACTTAAATCTATTAATTATATATTTGTGCTTTTGAGGCATTATTCAAGTCTTGAGAACTATGAAGGTTTTCCTGTAATACTTGATTGTGCAGAGTATTTGCCTCTTTTAATGCTTGATCCTGAAGACAAAACAGAGGAATTCAGAGAAACGCTAATTGAAATTTGTAAAATATATCCAAATTATAATAATATTATCAAGATATTTGATCAGAATTAGACCGTTTCATGAGTAATACGATAGTTACTTGCTTTTAAGAAATGCTTCAGGAAAGAGCCCCTGATTTATTGTTTCTGCTACTGATTTCCTGTTTACCAGAATTTTTTTAACAGAGATTCAGGTAATCAGGTAAGCATTTAACATAACAATTCAAAGCGCCCGATCCGAGGAAAAAATGAAATTATCAGAGAAAAAGAAAATTTTGCATTCAATTACATCAGAAATGAATGATTTCTATGATAACGGCACTTTATTGATTTATAAACCTTTGGATAGAATTCTTCGTGGAGTATGCCTTGAAGAATCAAGAGAGCCTGACAAGGTATATGTATGGGCTTTTATTCAACCACTATACATCCCACAAACTACTGAAGTCTTTAACTTTGGTAAGCGACTTGGAGGTGGATGTGCGTCATGGGGAACGACCGAGTCGGGTGTTATTTCCAGATTAGTAAGCGAAGAAGGACTACCTTATTTAAATACAATATCAGGTCCCGAAGATTTTATTAAATGGAAACAAAGTGATATTCTTTATACACAACAAGTAATAGCCTATTCATTGGTTGTTATCGGGAATTATTCTGATGGACTCTTTGCTTTGCGTAGACTTATGGACTTAATTCCCAAAGACCTGGATTATGATTATTTGCTTTTATTAAAAGAACAGGTTGCTCACCTTACCCACTTGTGTGAAACAAATCCTGAAAAGGCTCAAGCTCTTCTCAAACAATGGGAGTTATTTACTCGCTCTTCTTTGAGACTACCTCTGAAATGAAGTTAGAAATAAAAATACTGTCGCACAGCAAAAATGCGATTGTCTTTCACCGTATGCATTCCTCTAAAATTCAACATTGACAAAAAGCATTTTTCAAAAATATTTCAGGACAGAAACTACTTGAAGGTGACGGGTTTTGTGAGTTGAGTTGCGCGGTCGGATTTTTTATCTTCACAATCAAGGCGAAGTGTATAGCGGCCCTTGAGATGCGGACGGGGTTTGAATGCTGAATTTACCCTCAGGCGCATAACCTGGTGGTAATACGTTCCTTTGATTTCAAAAGGTTTACTTTTGAATTCCGGAGCTTCCATCAGCGGTTTATATATTGAAAACGTACAACTGTTATCGATTTCAATGAATTCAAGATCCTGACCGGAAACAGCACGCTTTTTCCGATCGTTTTTCATTCCCTCAAGGATAAAAGACGCATAGACAGTGCCGTTTGATAATGGTTTGTCGTAAACGCTCGTGAAAATCCCGTTATTACCCAGTTCCACCATTGTCGCCCTGTAGGATGAAGGTGGTTTCAATTCTTCTCCACCCACACGGAATTGAATCTGATTTTCCGTGAAGACACTACCGTCTTTAATCCGAAGTTTAATGTGATAATCCCCCGCAGGAGCAAATTCGGGCACTGTAAACGGCAGCGCCACGGGATGACCTTTGGGACCACCTTTTACTTTTATTCCGCGGTTAATGAGGTAGACTCCGCGATCGGGGCCCGTAATGCCGATATCCAGTGTCATTTCCTTTTCTTCCGCACTGAAAATCATCGCTGCTAAAATGCCCTCTTCCTGACGGTAAAACAGCTTGCGGATTTGAGCTGAACTGGTAAGAACCATGGGATTTGCAATGTTTGCAACACTTTTGACGATGATTTTCTCCCCGGTGTTTATTTTTTTGTTATCCTTTTCAAATCGAATCAGAACCTGATACTCCCCTTCGTCAGCGGGAGCAGTCAGAACAACTCCCTGCCAGATACTCTGTTTTGTTCCATTTTTGTAATCCCATTTTTTCGAAACAGAACTGACTATGGAGCCATCCTTCTTTTTCGTATCGAAAAACGCCTTTACAGTTGAATCACCAAAGATACCCCGAAGGAGAAAATATGCTGGATAAGTGCGGCCGGCAGCTATAACCTGAGGAAACGCAAAGTTTTCAAGTTGAAAACTTGAAGAAACCGTTGCAATGGACTCAAGAGTAAAAGGCGCAATAATCTTTCCTTTTTTAACCCCCTGAGAAAGATTAACTTCGACGGAATATTTTCCGCTTACCCAGGCCCCATCCGATGTAAAAATGACCCCCACAATCCCCGTTGTTTTCTTTATTCGATCCGCCGCAAGCAAAGTACGCTCATCGGTGTAAACGATGCCTTCGGGGCCAGCTACCTGAACTTTAGCTTTAAGATCAGTATTTTTTTCAAGGCCTGCCAGATGAACAAAAACCGAAATCTTCTCCCCGCCTCGAATTGGTGGCTTTTTACCACTGCCGGAAGTTATTATTCCTTTTAAAACATTGAAAGACCCTTCCCACACCCATACTTCCTCTTCTTTATCAGTTTTTTCAGTTTTCGAAGGATTTGATATTTTCTCACCAGGGTTCCCCACAACGTCCTTTTTCTTCGACTTGCCACAGGATCCGGCAAACAGTAAGGAAGAGAGAAGCAGAAATAATATATGTATTTTCATTAATATTTACCCTTCGGTTGAACGCTATGAATGACTCGGTCCCACACCGCGGAACAGGAGTGTATTGCGGTGATAAAACTCACTTCGGTGGGGATGATCCATATTAAAATGAAGTCCCCGGCTTTCATGTCTGCGCTGGGCTCCATAAACGATCAAATCAGCAACTAAAGCGAGATTGCGAAGTTCAAGGAGTTCAGGAGTCACTAAAAAATTCCAGTAATAATTACGGATTTCGTCACGGATGAGATCAATACGCGCTTTTGCCCGGGAAAGTCGTTTATCCGTACGCACAATGCCCACGTAGTTCCACATGGTCCGCCGGATTTCGTCCCAGTTGTGAGAAACGACGACACCTTCATCGGATGATACTGCATGCCCGCTTTTCCAGGGAATAATTTCCTGTGGACGCTCCAGAGTACTGTTTTTAACTTCCTGAGCCGCCCTGTATGCGTAGACAAGGGCTTCGAGTAGACTGTTTGAAGCCATACGACATGCCCCATGAAGACCCGTGTGGGATGCCTCCCCGATGGCGTAGAGATTGGGAATATTTGTGCGCCCGGAATCATCAACTTTAATACCACCACAGCAGTAATGAGCCGCCGGAACAACGGGAATCGGAACTTTTGTCATATCAATGCCGAATTCCAGAAGTTTCCGGCTGATGTTGGGGAATCGTTTTGTGAGAAAGTCACCATCAAGGTGTGTCATATCGAGAAATACGCTGTCATCACCGGACTTTTTCAGTTCCGTATCAATGGCCCGGGCCACAACATCCCTTGGAGCAAGCTCCGCCATATCATGATAAGAATTCATGAAGGCTGTACCATCAGCGCGTCGCAGGATACCTCCTTCACCACGGAGTGCTTCGGAAATAAGAAAACTTTTGGCACTGGGGTGATACAGACAGGTAGGATGAAACTGATAAAATTCCATGTTTTCCACTTCCGCACCAGCCCGGTAGGCAATGGCGATACCGTCACCGTTTGAAGTGTCTGGATTGGATGTGTAAATATAAACTTTTCCGGCTCCCCCGGAGGCAATTACCGTGGCTTTTGCTATGACCGTGTCAATTGTATTTGTGTTGCGGTCAAGGATAAATGCTCCGAAAACCGAGTTTGATTTACCGTACTTCGCATTGGAGAGCAAATCCACGGCCATAGTGTTTTCCAGAATTGTGATTTTGGGATTGGAACGAACAGCATTTTCAAGTTTGAACATGAGTCCCTCCCCTGTGAAGTCCTGAATGTGAGCGACTCTCCGCCGGGTGTGACCTCCTTCAAGACCAAGGTCCAGTCGCCCGTCAGAATGTTCGGAAAACTGAACACCGAAGTTGTCCATAAGGTCTTTAATGCGTTCAGGTCCACTCTCTACAGTAAGGCGCACCGCATTTTCGTTGCAAAGACCAGCCCCCGTGGTCAGAGTGTCTGCAATATGTGTTTCAAAGGAATCATCATCTCCTAAAACGCTGGCAATGCCCGCCTGAGCTAAAAATGTTGTTCCATCCCGCAAACCGCGTTTTGTAATAATTGTAACCCGTCCGTGCTCCGATGCGTGTGCAGCAAAATAAAGACCTGCAAGTCCGCTTCCGATAACGAGATAATCCGTATCAATAACTTTCGGCATTCTCATATAAAAACCATCCTTTGTGACTACCTTCCACACTACAGGGCAAAGTCCGGCACCCAACCAGTATTATTACCTTGTGAGATTTCGATCAACTGTGTTATTCAGTTAATGTCCTGTGATACCAACTTTTTCGGGTTTACGAAAATTTCAACACAGGACATTAAGAATGAAGAAACTGAAATTATTGTAGTGTTCTGAATAGCATGTTTTCCTGAACATGCTCAATTTTGATAAAAATTGAATTTCAGGACACGAACTATTCAGTTAATGGCCTGTGAGGATTTTTAATAAATCTTTCGACACGATTTAAGTTGATTTTTTTTACCAATGAAGCCATTACTTTTAGAATTTACACTACCCCTTTTCGGAAGAATCACTTTTCCCGCATATTTTACAATGCTCGCCGTAGCGTTCATCGTTGGTTTAATTTTACTTGAACGCGCCGCAAGAAAATTGCACATAAGCCCGCTTCGTCTCTACGACATGGGGATTTTCATCGTTGTAGTTTCGCTTTTTGGAGCACGGTTTTTGCACATTATTGCTGATGGGCAATTCAAAGACTACGTCAATCTGTGCATCGCACCGAAAAAAGTAGAAGTTCCCCAGGGAAAAGGCGGACCAAAAGTTTCGGTCTGCACCAAAGACAGCCAGTGCGGTGATGGTTTTCAATGTGATACGGAAAAATCAAAGTGTTACCCCGAGCGTGACTGCCTGACTCCATTTAAAGTCTGGCGCGGAGGTCTCGTTTTCTATGGCGGTTTCATTTTCGCCGCCCTTTTTGTCATCTGGTATCTGCGGAGGTTTCAACTTCCGCCCTGGAAAGTCATGGACGTTTTCGGCTGGATCATGCCTCTCGGGCTGTTTATTGCCCGTACCGGATGCCTGCTGAACGGTTGCTGCTACGGGAAAATAACTTCAGTTCCATGGGGAATCCGCTACGGTCGCTGGCTTGGCCCCTGGGAAGACCACATGAAAGCGGGACTCATCGAACCCACGGCAGAGTTTTCAAAACATGTTCACCCCACGCAGATTTATCATGCCGGTTCAAATCTGCTTATTTTCCTATTGGCGTACTTTGTCATCAGGACCAGAAAAAAATGGGATGGGCAAGTACTTGCGTTTTTCCTTGTCGGGTATGCTTTGCAGCGTTTCGTTTTCGAGTTTTTCCGAAACGACCCCCGCGGAAGCCTGCTGTATCTGAGCACTTCCCAACTCATCAGCTTGTTTGTTGGCGCAATAGGCATATGGATCTATATTAAAAAGCCTTCAGTGAAGGTGGAACAGGAAAATGCAGGAAATCAAAATAATCAGACAGTTTCTAAGTGAATCCGAAGAATCTACATTTGAAATTTCCCAACTTCTGGGCAGTGTGCTGCACGGTGGCGACAATATTGCTTTAACCGGCAACCTCGGCGCTGGAAAAACCCGCATGGCTCAAGGTATCGCAAAGGGCGCTGGCCTCGGAGATGAATACTACATCGCATCTCCAACTTTCACGCTTATCAACGAGCACCATCTTGATGATCTCATTTATTATCATATGGATTTATATCGGCTTGGGGAATCAGACGAACTCATCGAACTTGATTTCTTTGAAATCATTCGCTCAGGAAACATAACCGTCTGTGAATGGTGGGACCTTTTCCCGGAAACAATTCCACCGGATGCACTTATTATTGAAATTCTTAAAACTTCCGAAAACACCCGGACAATAATCCTGAAAACCGCCACTTTCGAAGCCTGGAACGACCGCCTGTCTAAAGCTTTCCCCAAAAACTGAATCCATTTTTTTCCAAATGGGCCCGCCATCCATACAAATGCTTTTTTCCTCCCCTTTTTTTTCAGGGTTTTTTATTCAGCTTGAGTCCATGTGAAATTCAGTTTAAAAGGATCTGGAAATTTAATTCCGGTGTTTTCCCACCGTTTAACTGGAGGTTATGATGCCTGTAAATCTTCGTGGTAGACATTTTCTGAAACTTCTGGACTTTTCCCCGTCGGAAATCCAGTTTCTTCTCACTCTTTCAAAAAAACTCAAGGAAGACAAACTTACGGGAATCCGTCACAAACTGCTTGAGGGCAAGAATGTGGCTCTGATTTTCGAAAAAGCTTCCACACGAACCCGCTGCGCTTTTGTTGTTGCATGTAACGATGAAGGTGCTTTCCCTGAATACCTCGGAAAAGGCGATATTCAATTCGGCAAAAAAGAAACCGTAAAGGATACCGCCCGGGTTTTAGGCCGCTATTTTGACGGCATTGAATTCCGAGGATTTTCTCAGGACGTTGTTGAGGAACTGGCTCAGTATGCAGGCGTTCCCGTGTGGAACGGCCTTACAGATATGTATCATCCAACACAGATTCTCGCCGACTTCCTTACTATCATGGAAGAATTCGGCCATCTGAAAGATATCGTTTTTGCTTATACCGGCGACGGACGCAACAACATGGCCCGCAGCCTTTTAATCGGTGGCATGAAAATGGGTATGGATGTACGCATTGTTGCTCCCAAAAGCCTGCTCCCCGATGAAGACCTTATCGGAAAAGCTCGCGAAATCGCAGCAGAAACAGGTGGTCGCTTTACTCTTACGGACAATGTTGCCGAAGGCGTAAAAGGTGCCCAGGTAATCTATACAGACGTGTGGGTAAGCATGGGCGAAGAAGCTCAGTGGAATGAAAGACTTGCACTGCTCAAACCATATCAGGTAAACAGTGAAATGATGGCCATGACTGGTCGCAAAGATACTATTTTCCTGCATTGCCTCCCGGCGTTCCACAATGCCGATACAGACATGTCAAAAGACTGTGGCGCCCTCGAAGTTACCGAAGAAGTTTTCGAAGGCAAAGCATCCCGCGTATTTGACCAGGCTGAAAACCGCATGCACACCATTAAAGCTGTTATGGTAGCCACCATCGGCGCATAAATCTCAAAGCTCAAAATCAACAAAAACAATCCCCGTTCTTGACTTTCGTACGTTTTTCCGTACGTATAGATACAGAGGTAATAATAATGACTGTTTATACTGTCAGTGAAGCTCGCTCAAAACTATTTGGAATAGTAGATTCCGTAGCAACAGATCATATTCCTGTAATAATAAAAGGAAAACGTTCATCTGCTGTTGTTCTCTCTGAAGAAGACTGGAGAGCAATTCAAGAAACTCTGTACCTCGTATCCATTCCAAGGATGCGGGAATCAATAATTGAAGGAATGAATACACCCATTGAGGAATGCAGTGAGCTCGACTGGTAATGTGGAAAATTGTATTTACAAAACAGGCTCTTAAAGATGCGGAGAAAATCAAGCAATCAGGGCTTAAAAGCAAAGTTGTTGAGCTTCTCGCAATTCTCTCAGAAAATCCACTTAAGTCCCCACCACTTTTTGAAAAACTCACGGGTGATCTGACCGGTTCCTTTTCCCGCAGAATAAACATTCAGCACAGGCTGGTTTATCAGGTTCTCGATGACATTGAGACAGTAAAAGTTCTAAGAATGTGGACTCATTACGAGTAATAATATCTCATTCTTTTTATTCTCAAAAATTTCATCTTAGACCGATTCATGAGTAATCCGATACTGACTCGTTCTAAAGAAAAGCTTCAGGAAATAGCCCCTGCTTTTCCCCTTGCATTTTTGCAAAGCAAAAATTGCCTCCCTGTTCCTGGTACTGATTTCCTGTGTCCCTGACTTTTTAACAGGGACACAGGTAGTCAGGGAGCAGCATCAGTGGCAGGACGTAAACATCCAACATCAATGCATAATTACAAAAGGACTTAAATTTCGTTTCACTTTGCGATTTCGCTCCTTTTACTCAGAAAGCTGTATATACAATTAAAAATAGTTTTGTAAATTGCGAACTGTAAAAACCATGTTATCTTAACATGGACTCTAGCTCTGGTTTGAACTATTCAAGATACTGAAGGAGTTTGCTATGCTTATTTATCTTATTTGCGCTACTATTCTTTATTCTCAACCTCAGACTGAAATAACCCCGAATAAAGGGAAAAACTTCTTTTTCAAAGTTTCTGGTCTTTTTCATCATCAGACTCAGGATCTCAGCGAGCGTTATGATGATTATGATTATATTAACCTTGGGATTTCTTTGCACTTTGGTTATCGCATCACAGATTGGGTGTATGTTTCCGCCATGACTGAATTTGTTTTTGATGGTGCAAAAGGGGAAGATGCTTTTGAAGACGATCCGCTACTGGCATCCAATGCTTATAATAATTATGGTATAGGGGTTAATTTCCGATACAAACTTTTCTATACAGGATTGACAGTTGGATTTGGGCGAATTTCTCTATCCGAAAAATACGGTTATGACGAAATTGATGATGAAAAATATAAATTTATCAATATTCCTGTTGGATTAATTATTCATCTGTATCGTTTTGTTGAGCTGGATATTTCATATAATTTTCAGAAAAAATTCCTGGAAAGTAATAAAACAATAACCGATGTTTTCTTATTTTCCACTGGCTTCAGATTTGTCTTTTAATCTTTTAATATTGCGTGGAGGGTGGAAGGTGGGGATCCACAGAAGGTGGGTTGTCACTGCGATTCCGACGACTCCGAGGAAAATCTTCACATGCCAGAGTCTGTCCGGTACAGCATAGAAAGCTGAAAAGGCCAGCGTTGCCCATAAAAGAGTGATAACAAAGATTTTTGATTTCAGAGCAATACCTTCCCCTGCCCTGTATCTCCGAAGATACTCACCAAAAAGCCTGTTAGTGTGAAGCCAGTCATACAGACGTTTTGAGCTTTTTGCAAAACACCATGCACTCAGCAGAAGAAAAGGAGTTGTTGGCAGTATGGGAAGAAAAATACCGATTACTCCAAGTCCGAGAGAAATCAAACCGATAGTAACATAAATAAGTCGTTTGAAGGTAGATATCCTATGATATTCACCAGTTTCGTTGTTTAACATCTTGTCACTTTCTAAACCAGTACCAGTACGCATTTTATATTCCAGTATCTTTGACGGCGGGAATTTTCTAATCCTCCAGATTAAAAAGTCAATGAAATTGTTCGTATCCTGTCATATGATCATTATCCGTTTTTAACTCCTTTAGTTCGTGTCCTGAAATTCAATTTTTATCAAAATTGAGCATGTTCAGGAAAACATGCTATTCAGAACACTACAATAATTTAAGGGTCTTCATTCTTAATGTCTAAAACGCATTTCCGAAGGAAATCGTAAAGACGGCAACTGTTTTCAAGTAATCAGGTAGTCAGCAAAACAGGCAATCAGGTGACAGGGGCGTTTACTTTGAAGGTAAGTGTTCTTGTGGCAACAAGAGCGAAATGTAATGAGCGACAAGAACAACTATAGCTGGCTCCAGTGTATTTTCCAGTTCTACCTGTCAGAATCCATGTATTGAGGTACTCATTAAAAATTTGACTTGAACTTATTTTGATAGAAAATCGATTCAAGACCGTATTGTGTAAAAGTTCGAACTACCTGTTGCAAAATCTAATGGTAGAGCAGTTTTTCGAATATTAATATTTTTACATTCAACGAGCGGAGGAGAATCATGAAAATTATATCTATTTTTTGTTTTTTAAGTCTCATTTCCTGCAGCAAAAGTAATGACAAATCAAACACTAACGGAAAACCTGCACCTCCAAAAGAGCAAAAGCCGTCACAATCTCAAAAGACTTCTGCAGTAAAAAGTGTTGAAAACATTGAAAAAACCGTTTTCATTGTTGAAAATGACACAAAGGAAAAACACTCCCTCGATATCACCTGGGGTAAGCACAAACCTTTCCGGGTTGTTCCCCGGAATCTATCTGAAGTCATTAAAAATAGTATTTACCCCTATTTTGAAACAGGTGGCTGCAACTGTAGATGTAAAGGTGAGTGCATGGTGCAGGATCAGCCTCCTCATAAAGAAGTATCCATTGAACCAGGAAAATCTTTTACTTTTGAGTGGAATAACAGCATTATAGTATGGAACAAGCAGGAAGAAGGAAAGTCCAGTTGTTGTTCGGAGCAACCTGCTAAAGCAGGGTCTTATCTTGTTTCCGTTTGTACGACAAAAAATGTGTGTGGAACCGCCACTGTCAACCTGCCGTCAAAAGACCCTGTAAAAATTCAATTGAGTTCTGCCGGAGCTCAGCAAAACTGTACAAATTTAAACAAAGTTACACCACCCCTGGCCGTTAAAGCCTTTGTGGATATTTTCATGGAGAATCAGTTCAAGGGTTCCTCTAAAAAATGCACAACCACCTACACCTGCGTGGATGAAAAAACCACAATAAAAGAACAGGGCGACTGCTCAATCACAATTATTCCACGTACAAATAAAATTGAAATTCTTGGTTTATATAAAAATGCCAAGGGTAAATACGATCGTTACAGCGTGTTTTTTGATAATGAGATGACCAGAGTTATTCGTTGAAAATAACTCTGAAATTTAACGTATTTTCAAAAATTCAATGAGAATTATTTGCGGGGGGATTTGATCTGGGACTGAGCTGCTTTGATTATTGAGCGATAGACTTTGCCCGGGCTCATGGAAATACCGGTGAGGCCGATAAGGTGCAGTCTTTCGATAGTGTATACATCACCACCATGCTCACCGCAGATAAAGGTTTCAAAACCAGGATCAACGGAGCGGGCTTCTTCAACGAAAGTACGAACAAGTCTTTCCACCATTGGATGAATTGACATGAAGGGATGACGATCGAAGAAATTGTGTTCAACATAGTGAGGAAGGAACTTGTCAGCATCATCGCGGCTGATTGCCAGAGTAGTCTGGGTCAGGTCGTTGGTACCAAAGGAAGCAAAACCGTGAACGGGATGAGCTTCTTTTGCAAATCCGGGAACTGGAGTGCTGAGAGCTTCAACCATTGCTTTGCCGGAAAGGGCGGCAGCAGGAGTTTCGACCATTATACCGAAAGCATATGGTACCCAGGAACCGCTGGCTGCGTGGATTTCCGTAGCAACTTCACATGCAACCTTTTTAATTTCAAGAGCTTCTCTGGGAATGATTACGAGGGGAACTTCGATTTCCGGTTTGGGATCAAATCCTTCAGCTCTGAGTTCACGTGCAGCTTCTAAAATAGCTTTAATCTGGGCTCTTGGAATTTCGGGATTAGTGATGGCCATACGTACGGAGCGATGTCCGAGCATGGGGTTTTCTTCTTTTTCAAGATCACTTCCGTGGGGGAAGAATTCATGTAAAGGAGCATCTAAAAGACGGATTGTTACACCGTGACCGGACATGACCTTCATGGAATGTTTGAAGTCATCTTTGGAAAATTCATAAATTTTCTCAAGAGCTTTTGCACTTGCTGCTGCATCATTACCAAACAAAACTGCCTGAATGTAGGGAAGTCTGTCTCCAAGGAACATATGTTCTGTGCGGAAGAGGCCGATACCGCGAGCACCATTGTTGTATGCAGGCTGAGTTTCAGCGGCTTCAGCGTTGGCGCGAACGTCCATGGCTTTGATTTCCGCAGACCAGTCAAGAATCTGCTGAGCGCTTTCTTCAAGTTCCGTGGGAATAGTTGTAGGAACTTTACCCTGGAATACTTCACCGGTTGCGCCATTAATTGTAATGACATCACCACATTTTACTGTGAAATCACCAGCATTGAAGGTGCGTTCTTTTTTATTAATTAAAATCTCACTGGCACCTACAACAGCGGGAATACCCCAGGCTGTAGCCATAATGGCTGCATGGGATACTTTTGTACCTGTGGAAGTAAGAATACCACGGGAGGCTTTCATACCCCTTACGTCTTCCTGACTTGTCATTACGGTAACGAGAATAACGTCTTCGCCTTTTCCGGCGAGGTCAAGAGCTTCATCCTGAGTGAAAACAACTTTACCGCTTACAGCCCCGGGGCTTGCAGCGCTGCCCTTGGTCATTAAAACAGCTTCCTTGCGGTGTTTGGGTTCGATCTGTGGGAACAAAAGTTCTTCAAATCTTTCAGGATTTACCATTAAAACGGCCTGCTCTTTTGTAACGATTCCTTCGCGCTGCATAGCAACGGCGATTACGGATTCAGCTTTTGCACTGCGTTTTCCATCACGAATCTGGAGCCAGTAAAGAAGAGGAGTTCCATCTTTTTCTTCGATGGTGAACTCAGTATCCTGCATGTTTTTAAGGGTTTTTTCGAGTCTTGAACCCGTTGATTTCATTTCTTCATAAATGTCACGGAAAACCTGCTCGGAATGATCACGAAGAGCTTCTAAAGGCAGTGAGTTACGGATGCCGGCGACGACGTCTTCACCCTGAGCCTGGAAGAGAACGGTTCCGTCGAGGTGATCTTCGGATTTGATACCTGTTGATTTGTCTCGTGTAAAGAAAACGCCTGTAGCGCAACGTTCGTTTTTATTTCCAAAAACCATTTCCTGAATGTTTACAGCGGTGCCAAGGTCATCGGAAATACCTTCCTGACGACGGGTAAACACTGCACGGTCATTGTTCCAGGAGCGGAAAACAGCTTCAGCGGAATGGACAACCTGCTCGATTGGATCCTGTGGGAAATTATTGCCGTATTTTGCATAAATAGCTTTATAGCGATTGATGAGTTCTTTAAGGGCATCGACTCCAAGTTCGAGGTCGTTTTTCGCGTTCATTTCCTTTTTGAAACTGTCAAGGCAGTGCTCAAAGGGGTCTTCGCCTTGTTCGTCTTTAATCTGTTCAACAACATCACCGTACATCTGAAGAAGACGACGATATGAATCCAGCCAGAAACGAGCTTTGTCACCAACGGCCAGAGTGTTCACGATATTATCGTTGAGACCGATATTGAGAATTGTGTCCATCATACCGGGCATTGAAAATTTGGCGCCGGAACGTGCACTTACAAGGAGTGGATTAGCTGCATCACCGAACTTTTTACCGGTGTTCTCTTCCATCTGACGAAGCCCTGTGCGGATTTCCTCCACGAGGGATGCTTTGAGGTTTCCGTTTTCAAGATTATGAGAATGGAAAGTGGGGAGATTCAGAACTGCAGGGCAGCGAAGATCCAGTTCACAGGTCATTAGATAAAGACCATAACCTTTGCCACCAAGAAGGGACTTGAGTTCATCTTTGGTCATATCTTTGAATTCAGGATAAGACTGACCTTTTGCGAAAAAATACGTATTTCTGAAGTTTGCCATATTTACTCCTTGTTTTATGAAATGAGATTCATTCAGTTAAAAACCACTGTTAAAATACATCGTAAAGATACCGTTTTTATTACAAAAAGATTAAAAAACTGTCAAAGACGTTTCTCAATCAGGGAGCTCTATATAGCACAAATTCTGGAAGAATTCATCCAATATTTCTTTCTGAGATCTACTTGTGATCAAAGTACTTTAAAATCAGTTGTTTCGATCATTTCTGATCTGAAATTTGTGGTGAGATCTCAAGTGTGTATCCTATTTGGGTCAGCGCAAGTTTTTTAATTCTGACTTTCAGATACAGAAATCCGAAAGTTGGGCTTGATTTGAATTTGACCCGGAGGATACATGACACTTTTCTTTATGGATGCTTTTCCATGGTACATGAACGACAAGCGTGATTTCATGCTTTACAAACAGGACAGCCTTGAGATTCTCAAGTCCATGCCCGATTCCAGTATCGATCTCATTTTTGCAGATCCACCATATTTTCTCTCAAATGGTGGATATACCTGTAAAAGCGGAAAACGAGCAAGTGTTGACAAGGGAGAATGGGATGTATCCCGGGGCGCGGACCTGAATCATGCCTATAATGTTGAATGGCTTAGAGAATGCCAGCGAATTGTACGCCCGGGAGGTTCAATTTTTGTTTCCGGAACCCATCATGTCATATTCAGTATCGGTTTTGCAATGCAGCAGCTTGACATGAAAATACTCAATGAAATTGCATGGTTTAAAGTAAATCCCCCGCCAAATCTGGCCTGTCGTTATTTCACTCATGCGACGGAAAGCATTATCTGGGCCGCAAAAGATCAGGATTCCCGGCATTATTTCAATTATCAGGCGATGAAAGAAGAAAACGAAGGAAAACAGATGCAGTCTCTGTGGTCCATCACTCCCCCACGGAAAATTGAAAAGCGTTTCGGAAACCATCCAACCCAAAAACCGATTTCCCTGCTTAAACGTATAATTACCGCTGCATCCCGTCCGGGAGATACAGTTCTCGACCCGTTTTCAGGGAGTGGAACCACCGGCGTGGCAGCAGCTCTCCTCGATCGAAAATTCATCGGAATTGACATCAATGAAGAATATCTCGGAATTGCGAAAAAACGATATGAATTCCGCGATGAAGAAGAAGCTCAGACTGTGGTGAAAACCTACCGCCCTGCCCAGTCCACTGCCGCAAAAACCATTCGCAAAACCCCCAAGAAATGACCTGTTCCAATCTAAGTCCGATTGCGGAGTAATACGATTGTGACTCGTTTTGAAGAAATGCTTCAGGAAAAAGCCCCCTGTTTTCCCCTTGCATTTTTGCAAAGCAAAAATTGCCTCCCTGTTCCTGCTACTGATTTCCTGTTTTCCTGAAAATTTTAAACAGAAACTCAGTTAGTCAGTCAAACAGGAGCAGGAGCAGGATCAGGTCATAAACATTCAACATCAAACCATAATTACAAATGGCAGCATGAAAACAAGTACTTTTCCCGTTTCGATCCTTTTATTCCGCAAGCGGTCTAAATTTTATTGGGAAGAAAGTAGTTGTCAGAGGTTGGCTTTGTACCAGTCTATGGTGAGGGCGATTCCTTGAGCAAAGCGGATTTCAGGCTTGTAGGCGAGATACTTGACGGAAAGTGAAATATCAGCTTGAGAATGCTTGATGTCTCCAGCGCGGGGGGGGCCGTACGTGGGTTTTATATCAATGCCAAGATTATCTGTGAGGACGGAATAAAGTTCGTTGAGACTCGTGCGATCACCGCAACTGATGTTGTAAGCGCGACCGCAGGCATCGGATGAAGCAATGCAGGCGCGAAGATTAGCCTGAATTACATTCTTTATATATGTAAAGTCCCTGCTTTGTTCACCGTCACCATGAATAAGGGGAGATTCTCCCGCGAGAAGTTGTTTCAGGAAAATCGGGATCACTGCAGCATACACACTGTGGGGATCCTGGTGTTTTCCAAAAACATTAAAGTATCGAAGCCCTACGGTCTCGAATCCGTAGAGTTCGTAAAAAAGCCGGGCATAATGTTCATTTGAGAGCTTTGTAGCAGCATAGGGGCTCAGGACATTGCCCAGGTTAGATTCAATTTTCGGTAAATCCGGATTATCCCCGTAAACAGAAGAAGAAGAAGCATAAACAAAACGTTTAACGCCGCTTTCTTTTGCGGCCCAGAGCATGTTCAGCGTTCCGGTAGCATTGACATTATGAGATGTAATGGGATCCTTTACGGATCTGGGAACGCTTCCTAAAGCCCCCTGATGAAGTACATAAGTAACACCTTCACAACTTTTAAAGCAAGTCTCCTCAGAGCGGATATCTCCTTCAATGAGTTCGAAACGATCATTATTGATGAAATCTTGAAGGTTAGTGCGTTTTCCCGTGGAAAAATTGTCCAGCACCCGGACTTTAAAGCCGAGAGAAATCAAGGTTTCCACTATGTTAGAACCAATAAAGCCGGCCCCGCCAGTTACAAGAAATAGAGTGTCACGGGAAATATTATTTAAAAAATCCATACTGTGCTCCTATAGTTATATTTTAAGGAAATGGGAGAGGAAAGTTAGTCTACGGTGATGGGCCCTTCAACGTCGTCAAAGCCCCAGCGAACATTGTCGATTACTACTGCACTATCCAGTACACCGTCGCCCTCATCGTGAATTGAGAAAATGATTTCGTAAACAGTGTTTGGTTCAATTGGAGTTTTTGTGGTGAGCCAACCTGTTGTGGAACCTATGGTGCCTTCATAGCCGGTACCTGTTATTGGCTGACTGAGGTTAGGTGGCTCTTCAAAATAGTCGTTGTTTACTGTGATAGCTTTTCCATTTCCGTCAAAACTTATGTTGATATGTGTGGCATCTCCCGTATTTTTACCCATGATTGCATAGAATGTATCGTTAAATGCTGTACCTACGTATTCCGGGTATTCAGAAGAAAGAAACAGAAAGTCAAATGCAAGACTAGTTACGTTGGGGGGAGTGTGTATAATCATTTTAACCTGGGTCAGATCATGACACTCAGAATCTACGTCATCCGGTTCTGCATTATCTATGTAGGATACAGGATCTGTACATGAGTAGTTAAGATCCATTTCATAATCAGAAAATAAATCTTCCCCCTGAGGATCCGGGTTGAGTTTTTCACCAGTGAATAAAACAACATACTGACAACTGGTGGGAAGTACGGGATCGACTTCAGGATCGATGATTCTCGGAGCTATGGGACGGATTACCCCCCAGCCGTTTGCGTTAGGAGTGACACCCATTTCGTCGTAACTAACAACGGCGTAGCTGGCTGCGCCTGTTACCTGAACTGGTGATGTAAAAACGGCATCGTTGCAAAGACCCAGAGCACTGGCAACGGAAGCGTTAGGACCAACATTTTTCAATGCACCGCCAACTTCGTTACGTTCACAGTCGCAGGGATCTTCAATTTCGTCTACGGCGCCATTACAGTTGTTGTCTTTGTTGTCGCCTACAAGTTCAACGGCATTGGGGCTGATTTTCGGGTCGTTGTCGTTACAGTCCCCCTGACACTCAGAAAAACCGTCACCGTCATCGTCGCTTTCTTCGAGGTCGATAAGGCCGTTACAGTTGTTGTCGATGCCGTCATTGCAGATTTCAACAGCTCGTGGATTTACATTGGGATTGTGATCGTCACAATCCACAGCGGAACCGAAGCCATCGCTATCGTAGTCGTCATCGGTAAAACCGTCGCAGTTATTGTCTTTTCCGTCTCCGGGCAGTTCCTGCATTCCGGGATTTACATTTTTATCATTGTCATCGCAGTCACCGGTAGCCTGAGAATAGCCGTCGCCGTCTTTATCCTCATGAATATTGGAGTTATTGGAATTATTTATGTTATTCCACTCATTGTTGTCATCCCGTGGTGGGTCATTGCAGGCTATGAGGGAAAACATGCTGAGAATTAATAAAAGTTTTTTCATAAGAAAACCTCCGGAATTGCAGCTCGCGAAGAACCGATTAACAAAATATAAACATAGAATTTTTACCATAAATTTTGGAGAAATCCCCATTTTTTTCTGATTTTTCACAAAGATTCACCCTCAAACAGGAATTCTAATCCGCTTTCGGAGTAATACGATCGAAAAGTGAAAAGTGTATGTTTTCATCCTGCCATTTGTAATTATTCTTTGATGTTGAATGTTTATGACCTGATCCTGATCCTGTTTGCCTGACTACCTGAATTCCTGTTTAAAATTTCAGGGAAACAGGAAATCAGTAGCAGGAACAGGAAAACAGGGGGCTCATTCCTGAAGCATTTCTTTAAAACGAGTCACAACCGTATTATTCTGTAAGCGGTCTAATCCGATAAGAGAGAAAAGAGATCCCGCCGAAGGGCAGAAACTGATGTATTTTCCAGAGCATGTCTTTCAATAATATCAAGTGCTGCTTCCGATAGTTTTCCAATAAGGTACTCACAGGCGGCTTCGTTCCATGATGTTGTTTTTAATGTGATTTTTCCCTTAACAAGACGCTGGAATGTTCGAATTTTGTGTTTTATTTCCCCGTTGTCTGGAAAAGCATCATCTGCAAGTAAAGTGAAAGGCTTGGGGACAAATACGCTTATCGTCATGAAAACAGGAATAATGCGACTCAGGGTCAGAGCAAAATCTGCCATTTCCCGGATATCTTCTTCTGTTTCACCGGCAAGGCCAATGATTTCATATATTTTTAACTTCCAGATTCCCAGTTCTTTTGCTACCTGTGCGGCGGAAATAATATGCTCTGCAGTGATCCCTTTATGTATAGCGTTACGGATATTCTGCGATGCTCCATCCGCTGCGGTGGTCAGAATCTTGGTTCCCGTATCAGCTAAAAGCTTTAGCATTTCGGGAGTAAGGCGATCTCCCCGAAGGCTTGAAAGACTCACGTTGATATTTTTTTGCCTGCAAAACTCCAGAATATCAAGGATTTCCGGATGATCACTGACAGCAGCTCCCACAAGTCCAGTGGCACTGGCATCCCCAATGTTCTGTTTGACTTGCTCAAGTGGCAGAAATGAGCATCGCCGGGATGATCCGCTGCGTCCGATAGTGCAGAAACTGCAAGCTCTTGAGCATCCGCGGTTTACTTCTGTTAAAACCCGGTTTCCAAATTGTGCGAGATCCGAATGAACAGCAGTAGTTATGCCACGTACATTTTCGTAAACGAACTTCCACGGAGATAAATAGTCGGAAAAACAGGTGTAGATACCATCGTGCTTGCCAAGAGCAGTTAGAAGTTCCTGCCGGTCTGAGATGCAGGCGCTGTCAAGAAAAATCTGAAAGTTAGTATCGGCATCTCCCGTAAAAACAATATCGAAAATCTCAACCAGAAGCCCGGGTACAATAGTTGTAAGCGCTCCTCCAGCAATTAAAAGGGGGTATGTGCTATCCCGGTGGCTTTTGCGCAGGGGGATGGACCAGTCATGAAGCATCCGGATGATTTCAGGAATCTCAAGTTCGTAACTTACAGAAAACCCGATTACTCCGAATTCCCGGGGATTTCGACCTGATTCCATGGAGTTTTTTCGACAGTCCGAAGTTACACGTTCGCAAAACCACTGGGGATGAGCATTAACTGTCTGATAAATTCCTGAAAAACCAAGGGAAGACATGGCCATGGAGTAGGGCGACGGACATGCGAGAAGCATTCCCGAAGGCGCGGTTTTGTAAATTGTTCCTGTTTCAGATCGTAGAAAATCGCAGGGCATCAGTCCAGCCGGATCATGAGGGATTTGAGGTAGTTTCCTTCATTGAATCCTGGAATTTCCGGGTAATCTTCGGGAAGAGACAAGCGTTTTACTATTGTAGCGTGACGACCACCCCAACCGGCAGCTATTATGCGCTCGAAATCTTCCATGGAAAGTTTCTGTGTATTTGCCGTACATAAAACCATGGCATCAGGTTCCATTACCGATGAAAGTTCTCTTAAAAGTGTGCGATAACTGCGTTCAACACTCCAGTTTCCACGGGGACCCGTGGCAAATGTGGGGGGATCTATAATGGCCAACTCAAATCGGCGACCTCTTGAAGCGAGGAGACTGACGGCTTTTATGGCGTCTTCCGTCATGAAATCTATAGGATTAACTTTTAGATTATTGATTTCACAGTTCTGAATAGCTTTAGTATTTACTTTTTGATTTATATCAACGCTTACTACTTCCGAAGCACGTCCTGCGAGAGCATAAACACTGAATGCTCCCGTATAACTGAAAAGATTCAAAACCCGCCTGCCTTCAGAAAGTTCTCCCGTTAAAACTCGCCCCGGGCGATAATCGGGGAAGAGACCTACGGACATTGGTGCGGTGATGTCAATGAGGAATTTAAGACCGTTTTCCATTACTTCAAACTCTACGGGAGCTTCCTCACCGCGATAAAGTCTTGATGGTTCCGGTGGTGCCCCTTTTTCCCCGGAAGGTCGCAGGCGCTGCTGGAAATAAATGCCCTTGATATCCGGCAAAGCCAGAAGGTAGTCGGCAATCACTCCCAGCGTAACTTTTGCACTTTCCGTGTAAACTATTGCCAGAAGCCAACTTCCGTACCTTGTGATTGTGAGTCCTGGAAACATATCAGCTTCAGCGTGCACAAGCCGGTAGGCGTTGGTTACTCCACTACCTGTGAAGCTCTGCCGTCTGGCAACTGCCCGGTTAATAGCATAAAGGTGAAAATCAGAGCCCGAAGGTGCGTTGAAATCCCTTGTAACAACGCGCAGAGCAACGGAACTTTCGCTGTTCCACACACCGCGGCCTATAAAGCGCCCGTTTCGATCATTTATATCAACCATATCACCGTCGGAGAAGGTTTGATCTTCCAGAGTCAGTGTATTGCGGAAAATCCAGGGATGCCCAGACTGAACAGCTTTCGCGGTGGGATCCTGAACAGTTACACCGGATTTTTTCCGTACGAGGGTTTGAGGTTTTTTATCTGCGGGTTTTCTTTTGTCTGCCATAAATACACCGTAATTAAGAGTTATAGAGATTTAAAACGAATTTCCAATGGAAAGTCCGTTTTTTCTTTGTACTCCATATTATGGAAAAGCATTTTTGTCGAGCAGATCTTGTTTATTAGAGTTGATTTCCCTTATTTATAAATTTATTTTCAGTTATTTTTCAGATACTCAGTGTCTCACAGACCCTGATACCAGAAGGAGACAGCCCTCAATGACACAGGAAATTATTAATCTTTATAGTGACACACAAACTCTTCCCTCAGCGGAAATGAGGAATTTCATGGCTTCTGCCGCCGTTGGTGATGAACAGCAACGTGCGGATCCGACGGTAAATGCACTTTGTGAAAAGGTGGCATCTCTTCTGGGAAAAGAGGCCGCAATGTTTCTCCCATCCGGAGCCATGTGTAATCATATTGCCATTAAAACGCACACGAGGCCCGGGGATGAGCTCATAATGGACACGACAGCCCACGTAAGGAATTTTGAATCCAATTCATACGCTGTTGTGAGCGGCGTTGGAGTCACGGCAATTGAGGGAGACCGGGGTGTTTTTACGGCTCAGGATGTGAGACATGCGGTACGTGAAAAAGATAACCACATGGGGGTTTCTTCATTGCTCATCGTTGAGCAAACCACAAATCTCGGAGCCGGACGCATATGGTCACTGGATCAAATACGCGATGTAACAACAGAAGCTCGCAACCATGGCCTTGCATGTCACATGGATGGAGCCCGGCTTCTCAATGCTTCGGTTAAATCGGGAATCAGCGCTGCTGCATATTCCGGGCACTTCGACAGTGTCTGGATTGATTTTTCAAAAGGCCTTGGAGCACCGGTTGGGGCAGCTTTAGCCGGGAGCCGGGATTTTATCGAAAAAGCATGGCGATACAAGCATATGCTTGGCGGAGCTATGAGGCAGGCAGGGATCATTGCCGCGGGAGCGCTTTATGCACTGGAACATAATGTCGAGCGCCTTGCTTTAGACCATGCAAATGCAGCACTTTTAGGTCAACTTATTTCTGATATTCCCGGAATCAATGTCTGGCCTGTGGAAACAAACATGGTTTATTTTGATGTAAGTGGCCTCCATGTTTCAAACAAACAGTTTGCGGAAAAACTGTTTGAAATGGGCCTCAAAACTTCGGTAACAGGCCGAAAAGAAGTTAGAATGGTCACACACCTTGATATTTCCGAAGAAATGATCCGCAATGCCGCAGATATTATCCGAAAAACATCCAGATACTTTCAATAAAGGGGAGCCTGTAATTTTTAATTCAAAAATTCCGTTAATGTTTAAATTGTTAATAACATTCATGACTTTTGTTTCAATTGTCTCATCATGCTCACTAGTTGGCAGAGACAAAACTGAAGATAATCCGCTGCTGCCGGAAAAGAAATCTCAGGATACAAACAGAAATAAAAAACCAGGCAGAAAACTGTTTCTTGGTAATGTAAATAACAGTCAGTTCCTCATGACAGAACATGACTATATGACACACTCAACAGCATTTTTTGAGAACTCACCGGAGGGACATTTCTTAAATGAAGAATTTCACCCATCTTACAATTCATGTCTTCAAAATAATTCAGACATTTTAAAACAACTCGAGTCTTCAAAATATGATAACCTTACACTGAACTGGTGTAATGAAAGCAATATATTTGAAAATCCTCTATTCTACAGGAATTTGAAGAATATAGAGCATCTTGCAATAACAAATATACCTTTCTCGGGAACAAATGTTGAAACATTTATTGAATTTATTTCAAAAACATCCATTGACCTTCATCTGGATTTTAAATGGTTATCATATAGTTATGTGTCTATCCCAAAAAAAACGAAAGAGCTTTTATCGTTATTCAAGAGTCTTTCAAATATAAGAAAACTGAAAGGACTTACACTTTCAATAAATGCCAATTCAGCGAAACTATTAAAAGAACTCACTCCTGTTCTTTCCGTTGAATATTTAACTATAACTGTAACTGGTCAACATGATTACGGATTTAAAATTGAGACAGTAATTAAATGGGTTTCTGAGTTTAAAAATTTAAGAAATCTGAAAATTATATATAACGAGTGCGGATGTATAAAGATGAGTAAACCCGATTTTACATCTTTAAGCAGGCTGCGGAATCTGGAAATCTTTTTATACAAAGAAAGAGAAGTCGAAAGTACGCCACTTTCTGTGTTCAATGATAAAACAAAAGTAAAATTTGTCATATTTGATAAGTCGATCGACCTTAAAAATATTCCGGATCTTAATGGTATTATTTATGCTTCGATTCCAGATTTACCCAAGGCATTAATAGCGCCGGTGTTGAAAAAAATAATAAATATAAAACACTTATCAATTGAAGTAGAAAAATTAAACCTAATATTTCTAAATCATCTTGCAGAATTGAAATGGTTAACTTCACTAAAACTGACGTCGGATATTTTCAATCAAAAAATCATGTCTTCAGTGATGTCCGTCAGGAAGTTGAAAAAATTATATATTGAAACGACAAAACCCGATGGACCCGTTGAAATGAAATCTCATCCCAGCATCAGATCAATTTCCATCAGTTTCAGTAAGAACTCAGAGCATCATTATATTATCAATGGAATGCCTCAACTAAAGTACTTTTACCTCAATGGAGCATATGAACATGGTGAGCTTATGTTGGAACAAAAATCTCAATCAAATATCGAAAGGATTGACTTAGCTCGCTTTAACCTGATAAAAAAATCATTAAATTTCTGGAAAAAGCAGGAAAATCTGAAAACTATAAAGACATTAGAAACTGAAATACCCGGAATTTTAGTTTCTGAAATACTCAGCCTTCCTTCATTAGAGAAGGTTATCTTAAAAGGCACTTATGAAACTAAAGGATACTACAAATCCATTATCGAACTTCCTTTTCGATGCCACAAAATTAAATACTTTTCATTAGGATTTTTCGATGTAGGCAACAAGGGATTTCTTAAATCTCTTGGTAGGTGCAAGCATTTAACAAATGTTCATATATATAATATTAATATGAAAGACACAGGAGATATTCAATTCTCTCCTGAAGTTGAAATAACGGAATTGAATCTATCCAGTCTAGCGGTTAAGAATTTAAAAAATCTCGGTCCCCTTAAAAAACTCAGGAACTTAACTTTAAAATATTTACAACTGGAAAAAATTGAAAAACTCGAATTTTTAAACAATGTTGAAGATCTCGATCTTACAAACAATATTTTGCCCAAAGTTGAAATTGACAAATTGAAGTATCTTAAAAACCTTAAGAACTTGAGTATTAAAAACAATGACCTGAATACCGAAGACATAATTGAAATTTCTCGCACATTCCCCCCATCAATAAACCTTGATATAAGAAAATAATAACAACCTAATAAGTTACTGTCCTGTAATACAATAAAACAAATTTTTCGCCGATTTTTTGCTCAGGACAGTAACCGCAAGGTGCTGAAAATATTACTAGTGGCAGGATAGAATTTTTAATAAAATTCTTCGCGAAGCGAATTTCAGGACACGAACTAATAAGTTACTGTCCTGAGCATAAGGCCGACGTTATTTTTGAAAAATCATATTACAGTACAGTAACTAGTACACCGTCACAGGGGTTTTGATCAGTTGAAACTATTTACAAAAGAGCTTTTAAATGAAGTCTTAATAAATAATTTCAGGTAACCAGGTAGTCAGCAAAACAGGCAATCAGGGGGCAGGGGCGGTTACTTTGAAGGTAAGTGTTTTTGTGGCATCAGGATCGCTTTCAATTCAGAACCGGCATTTCCGTTGCCTCCTTTGTTTGCCGTTTTCAAATACCTGACTGCATGACATCTGTCAAGACCGCCTGCGGCGCCCCTTCGGGGTTTCAGTCGTTGACAGATGCCCTGCAGCCAGGTGGGTTTTCGTTACCAAAGGAGGTGACGGAAATGCCACTCAGAATCATAGAAAAATCATCATCATTCAGCG
>JAHJMN010000144.1 GCA_018821305.1 Myxococcota bacterium | reverse complement strand
GTAGTCAGGCAAACAGGATCAGGATCAGGTCATAAACATTCAACATCAAAGCATAATTACAAATGGTTGATGAAAACATACACTTTTCACTTTTCGATCCTTTTACTAATGAAGCGGTCTAGCTTCAGGATTTGGGGATAAAATCCCTGTCCTTTCCCCCTTTTGTTGTGCCGCCGCAGGCGGCACAACAAAAGGGGGAAAGGGGTGAGTGTTATTTGCTTACCCGGCTCTTACGAGCCGGGCTGATAAGCTTGCGCCTGTGTTTGCACAGGCTCATGATCTTTTCATTCAACTACATTTGAGGGTTTACGTGTTGATTTCGGAAAACTAGACCGCTTGCGAAGTAATACGATAGTAACTTAACTCAAAGAAAATATTCAGGAAAAAGACACTGATTATCCTGCTTCTGCTACTTTAGTGTCCTGTTAGGATTTTTAATAAAATCCTTCGCAAAGCGAATTACAGGACACGGACTGTCTAAACTAAACAGGGTCTGCAAAAAGATTGGGGAATGTTTCCAATATTAAAAAAGGAGTTGATCACTCAGGACAATTAAATTTGGGAGGATTTGTGATTTTTTTCTGCAGATACTTGTACCTGTAGACCTAAACTGTGTAAAATTGCAAATAAACTTTTTAATTGAGGATTTCCCTTTGGTGAAAGCATTCTGTAAATGTTTACCCTGTTAAGTTCAGTTTTTCTGGAAATTTCTGAAATGTTATTTGCTGATGCGATGTCTTTTAATGCAAGTAAAAAGACATCCAACGAGCCTTCTTCAAGTGCGGCGTTTAAATATTCAGCAGCTTCTGCAGGATCTCTTAAATCATTATAAAGGTTATCAGTGTAGTTTTCTGTAATTTTATTCATGGGTTCTCCTGATATACTCAACAAGATATTCCTTTGCTTGTTTTATATCTTTTTTTTGTGATGATTTGTCACCACCGCATAATAAAATAATTAACTTAGCTCCATCTTTGTAGTAATAAATTCTGTACCCTGCTCCAAAATCAAGCCAGATTTCAAAAAGTCCATTTCAAACTGATTTATGATCTCCTAAGTTTCCTAAACGTGCCTTAGTTAAGGCAATGTTTATTCTATTTCGGAGTGATCTATCCAGTGATAAAATCCAGTTACGAAATTTATTTTGACCGTTTTCGTTAATATATTCTTGTAATTCGAATACATCAGCCATATAAGTGTTGTAGCTTATAAGATACAAATGTCAATGAGAATATATTTTATAAGTAACCTTCTCAGAGGTTAGACCGCTTCATTAGAAAAGGATCGTGATATTGAAGGTGAGTTGAAAACTTTATCTTTTACAATTATTGTTTGATACTAAATGGTTATGACCTGCTGCTGTTCCTGTATCCTGTTTTCCTGAGTCCCTGTTGAAAAATCAAGAAAACAGGTAATCAGTAGCAGGAACAGGTCAATCAGGGGCTTTTTCCTGAAGTATTTCCTCAAAATGATTCACAATCGTATTTCTCAGGAAGCAGTTAGCGAACATCGAAAGAAAATAGTGCTGTTTTGACCGTAGAGCATATAGATATAAAAGTTGAATTTGTTGAGCATAATTATGAGCGTTTTAAAAAAACGATAACTTTCGATATCCGTCCTGAAAATACTTCATCAGAGCCTGATTATCTCGTCGCTGTTTATGAGAGCGGAAATCCAGAATTATTGATTGAGTTGTATATTGGAGAAGAGGCTGGTATTCAAAAAGGAGTTGATGAATCAGGAAAGAATTGGATTGAAATATTAATAGGCAAATAGTAAAAGGTCGCAAAATGGAAATAAAAGATATTTTGATAAAAGAAATTATGAAAAGAAGCGATGGTTATTGGGAATTACTTAATACAGCCAACGGAGATAAAAAATCAATTCAGAAAACCATTAAAGGATTGAAAAAAAAGTCTATTGAGATGGGTACTACAGGCCCTTCTTACACATATAATTTGGTTGGAGAACGTGTGGAAGCAATTGCTGCATACTCTACTCAAATTCTGGTAAAATTATCTAAAGAATGGATTCATCCTGATAAGATAAGCCTTGATTTTAATGACTCAATTGCTGATTTATGGGCAGTTGCCTGGGCTAGAAGTTTAAGGTTTTTAAAGCATGTTGATAAAAGTTTTATTAAGGAAAACGGTAAGATTCCGTACACAGTTGAATTGGAATGGAAAACACTTTTTGAAGACTGTGATGTAAATATTTCAAGTGTTACACAATTAATTGATTATATTGTTTCAAAGCCATGGGATTATAACCATTTTCGTTGGTTAGACCGGGCAAAAATAGAATTAGAAAGGCAACTTGGGGTGGAAGATTTTAAAATAATTCTTAATGAAAAAGATTCAGGAATTAAGAATTTTGATCCATTAAGAGTTTTCCTTCCAAGATTGAAATATATCAGCAATTCAGGAAAAGAATATTTAAACCACCTTCTGAATGAGCATTATTGTAATTTAGGAGGTATAGAAGACTTTAGAGTAAAAAGGAGTCTTATACTGTTAAACATAGTCCTGGATTTGAATGTAAATACAGAAATACCTGAAAATGTCGTAAATGTTATAATTAAAGAACTACGAAAAATAGGGACTCCCACATATGATATAACAATTTTAGCTAGAGATATTTATCTTCTTCTACGTCAGAATTGGAGGTGTCCTTGACCTATGGTCGTGATGGTGCACTGATGGGAAGAAGGGTTAGAAGCCTGCAAGAATGAATATAGGTGATTTGAGATTGATTGGGAATTGTTTCAGTTTTTTGTATTTTTCGTTTAAATATGAGAAATAAAACACTTGTTTATTTATATAAACTATTACGATATTACCGGAATCAGTAATTAAAGCCTGTCTTAAATCCTGGATATCATTTTCTTTAAATTTATAAATTGGTTTAAATACTCCTTTTGCAGTGAGATCGTATTTTCCAATAAAAAAGCCTCCGGAATTACTCGCAAGTATATGGACAGAATCATTGCCGGTTCCGGAACTGAAACGGTAGCCAGTTGTTTTATCCTTCATTTCATTTTCTTTTTTAGGGGATGCCCTTTTATTTGAGCCCATTTCATCATCAGATATGTCTTCAGTTCCTTCCATGTCTAATCTATGGTCACCGATTGCTGGCATACTTATCATCTCTGGATGTTTATGTTTTTTGCTTCTCATTATAAGTTTGCGGCGTTTCATTGGAAATTTCTTTTTGAAACCAACAGCGAAGCGATTGCAGTGCCCACTGGAATATGTCCATGGAGTGAAAATGTTGAGGATAGAATCAGATTTCTCCATGAAGTGGTCTCTACCGGATTTATGTTCCACGGGGGAAGCTGGAGTCTTGATATCCATGGTCAATATTGATTCGGTAGTTCCACATCGGTTTGAACTGGTGCGTAAAACCGCCCAGCGTTTTGATTTTGTATCGAGCCATTGAAATTTCAGATGGGCCCAGGTCGCCATATCCTGGATTCTATCAAGAAGTACAGGTTTTTCAGGATTTGAGATATCAACTCTGAATAGAAAAATCGGGATAACTACATTATCCAGAATCATGGCTTCATCGCCATTCATTATGATATCATGCCCTTCCTTTTGACGAGAAAGCTTAAAATCAACTCTGGACACTTCTTTAAATTGAGCATTCAAAATAATAAGTGAACCCTGAGAGGCAATTAAAATATTGTTTTTATGGATAGTTGCTGCCCCAATTTTAAATCCTTCCTTTGTTTTCCAGACGGGGTGAGCAAGTAGTTTTTTATCCACGGCATAAATATATTTGCCTCCATTTACAAAAACGCCTCCGCTTTTTGATTTAAATACAACTGGGGAAGCAGGAATCATCGGAAATTTTACTCTACGACTGTTAATGTCTTTATTTTCATAGTAGTTATAAAATACGCTGTTAACATTTGCAGTCCAGAAACTTATGTATTCACCTGTGGATTTCTCAAATTTAAATCCATCGGGTATTTGGGAAATATCATGTGATTCTAATTTTAAATCAATTGGTTTAGGTTTGAGCCCCGAATCAATATTATCAGGTAAAACATTTTCTTGAGGTACAGGCTGGTATGTATTGATTAATCTGAGTTTTTCCTGTTCCGAAATAGAATTTATAAAGCGGACACCAAAAAAATCCATGCTGCAAACAGCAAGTGATTTGCAATCTGTTTTATCAAAGCAATTTTTGAATGCTGACCACTCACCATTTATTTTTGCATTGAATTTTTCTTCGGAACCTGCAAATAGAATTGATTCGAGGGTTTTTCGATAGAGTATTGAGGAAATGGCATTTTGAAGAGGATTGCCAAGGGGTATTTTAAATCCCGAATTTTTAAAGACATCGATATTTTTTTCAATAATTCCATTGGCAGTAGTCAGTAAATCAGGTTTGCACTGTCTGATTTTCTGCTCATAAAAACTTCTGGGTTTTTCTTCAGTTTTAGTTTTTCCGCATGATATTAATATTACAGCAAAAATTATTAGTTTTTTCATGATGTCCCTCATTTTCTGAATGATAATATAATATGTTTTCTGTTTACGCTAGTTAGTTACTGTCCTGTAATTCGCTTCGCGAAGGATTTTATTAAAAATCCTAACAGGCCACGTACTATGCTAACGTAAATTCATGTGGGGAACAAAGGGGGTAAGTTCAGGATCAGGGTTTCATTGCAGGCGTTGCGGGTTTCAGGGCTGGGGCAGTTTTAAGGTTTTTCTCGGCCCTCGGTTTGGGGTCTTTTTTCGTTCCATCAGGTTTGACATCTTTTTTGTCTGCGTTGGGCTTTTTACCGTCTTTTACATCGTCAGGTTTTGCTGTCGCAGGGTCCGTCACTGTTTTTACTTTGGATGCGTCACCAGTTTCGGTACCGTCAATTGCTGTGGCATCTTCGGTGTTCGCGGGTTCAAGATTCCCATTTTCCCCAATATTCATTCCTATTTCCACATCCTCACGGTATTTTTTATTCGGAATTCGAACAAGATCCTTGATAGGCTGCTTTACTTTGCCCAAAATGGCTCCTCTACCAACAGTAATGGACAAGGGAGGTGTCAACTTGAAGTAATATCCTTTATCATTAAGTTCCAGCTTTTGAGTTTTCCCATCATACATGAAAAAATGACGCCAATCTTTAATGATCTGCTGACCCATCCGTTCGTGTTTGCGGCGGCGCAGGATATTTGAGAACATGCGCACACTCAGATGATTGTGAAGGCGGTGGCATCCGTGGGAGTGACCCACAAGAATCGACATATAGTTGACACTGCCGTGAGTTCTGATTCCGCGATCCAGATCTTCTTCAGTACCGTTACGTTTTTTTCGAGTGATTGTATGAATACCCATTGCCAGTCCATAGGCAGATGCGTAGGACGGGCCAAAACTTGATTTTTTAAGTATATGTTTCCACCCTTGTTTCGTTTTAACAAAGGACATGAGCTCCCTTGGTGGAGTCGTTGCAGGAGGGAACCAAACGGGAGCTCCAACAATGTACTTCCATTCGTAAGCACCGAGGTCCGAGCTTTTGTATTTGAGGAAGATTTCATTTTCAACAAATTCTTTTTGCCATCCGCCGGCGGTTGTTCCCAGTTTCATGAGGGGCAAATCCTGCCCTTTCCAGCGAGTGTAAAGATAAACATGAGGAAGCCGTCCACGTCCCTGGCCCAGCGGTTTACCGTCTTTTGTATAGGGGACATCATACCAGACGTCACCGATGCTGGTTTTCGCAAACAGTTCCATGTGTTTCTTATAATATGGTGGAAGTGGTTTTATTTTAATTGCTACATCAAAACGTGAAAAATCATTAGTTTTACGGAAAAACTCCAATGCTTTTGCGGGAGAGTCGATTCCCATATCTTTTAGAAGTTGGTCTCGAATATCATGGATCAGGTCAGTGCTTTCTTTGAAATATGCTCGCTTTTTTATGCTGCCATCTTCAAAAATTGCCAGAGAGTGGGCAACGCGCTCACGCATGGCTCTTTTAAGGGCAAGGAAATCGTTTTCAAGCATAGAATTCTGAAGATACTTCAGCATTTTTTTATTTACATAGCCCCATCCGAAAATCATATGTTTTCTTTCGAAAGAACGCACGGCAGAACGGAGATTGGAACCGAAAAGGTTTTTGCGAAGTTCGCCTTTAATCACAACTTCTTCGCACAGGAGTCGCTCAGAAAGCTCATTCAGGGCATGGTATTTAAACCAGGCAGCCCGGTACTGTTTCAAAATTCGATTTTTTGTATTTTTTGGGTTCTGTATGTATTCATCAAGATTGTCGATTTTCTTGGATTTTGCGTATTTCAGGGCTTGCTTTCGTGCTGATTCATAGACCTGTGCAACAGCTTTAGGCCGTTCCACATTCCAGTAAAGGCTTTTTCCGAATTCCTTGAAAAGTTCCGGTCGGTGTTTTTTGGCGCATTCTGAATCTGCAGAGTTAACAAATCGCTTTTTAAGAACCGTCATTGACGGGGGAATACCGAATAATTCCAGATAATTGTGCTCACCGTCTTTTAATTTACGACCGCCTTCATCAGTAACGTCATTGGCAAGGTTAAACCATGTTTTCCGGTAATTATTGGTTTTCTTTTCTGTTTCTCCCGGCGTAACTTCAGAAAAAATGTATGGAGCAAAATTATCGGACATGTCGATAATCGCCAGGCCGTTCTTTTCTGCATCTGCTCTTTCTATTTGTTCGCATTTGCCGGCACTGCAAAAAGTCACCGGATCTTTGATTTCTTTTTTCACAGGTACCGGTGGTTTTTTGTTGGTTGGCTTCTCAGAGTTGGTCTGATTATTCTTTGTATTTTCAGTAGATTCTGAATTATTATCTTTTGTGTTGTTCTGTTTTTTATTATCACCGCACGCCAGTAACGTGAGGGAGGTAATTAAAATAATTGAAAATCGCATTTTATCCCTTTTCATAAATTCCTTTCTGAAGTGAATTTCAGAATAGTGACTATATAGTTGTAGGTTTTTTTTCTGTACATAACATTAAAAATGTTGTCCAATACCACACATCAGGTTTATGTAGTTCGAGTCCTATCAGAATTTTTAAATAAAGTCCTTTGCTGAGCGAATTACAGGACATTAACTATGTATATATAACCTTTTGTTAAAAAAGTAAAATATTCAGTTCTCATCATTTTTATTCGTAATGAGGCCTTGAATGTTTTCATAAACCTGTTGAACTGTCAGTATTATTCCCGGGTTTGTTCCCCGGTCAGGAGTGCAGAATGACTCTTTTAATCAAGGGTGCTCTTGTTGTGGATCACTGTGGCGTTGCTCCGGTGGATATTGCTGTTGAAAACGGTACAATTATAGGGACTTTTTTCGATATTGATCCATCGGAAGGGGATACTATTTTTGATGCTCGCGGTTTGATATGCATGCCGGGACTTATTGATATCCATACGCATTTGAGCCTTGAAGTCGGTAAATACACATCTGCCGATGATTTCGATACGGGAACAGCAGCAGCCATTGCTGGTGGTACAACCACAATTGTTGATTACATTTCCCCTGCGAAAGGTGAATCCCTGTCCGCAGCAATTGATCGCTGGTTTGAAAAAGCTCAGGACTCCAGAATAGATTACTCATTTCATCTCTGTCTTACCGACGACTCAGAGTCTACCATGGCGGGCATCGAACACGCAGTTGGGCGAGGTATTCGCGGATTCAAGGTTTTTATGGCCTATCCCGATCGTTATATGATGACTCCACTGCAGATCATGAATGTGATGAAAAAAGTAAAGGAATGTGGCGGAGTTCTGTTTGTTCATACGGAAGACGGAAATGAAATTGAAAGTCTCAGGGCCAAGTCATCCGAGCAAAATCAGTTGTCCATGGCTGAGCATGCCCGGACACGACCCGCATATCAGGAACTTAATGCGGCAAAGGTACTCTATGAACTTGTGAGGGAGACTTTCTGTCCCACAGTGATTGTTCATATCAGCGCAGCAGAAGTCCTTGAAGTTCTTCGTGATGCGTCACTGAAAGGAATTCCACTCTTTGGTGAAACCTGCCCTCAGTATCTGTGGCTTAATGACACAATGCTTGACAGACCCTGGCCTGAAAGTGCTCCCTTCGTATGTTCACCACCTCTTCGGAACATTGAACATCTTGACGCATTGTGGGATGGCCTGATAACGGGAGATATTGATGTAGTAAGTACGGATCACTGTCCCTTCAATATGGAAGACAGAATGGAAAACGGTGAAGATTTTCGAATGGTACCCAACGGTCTTGCGGGAATTGAAAACCGGTTCATGCTTTTACAAAATGGCGCTATTACTGCGGGACGATTCGGTTGGACGAGGCTCGTCAGGCTATTATCAACCAATGCTGCAATTTTGTCCGGTCTTTATCCGCGAAAAGGCACAATCAGGCCGGGCAGTGACGCGGATCTTATATTTTTCGATCCCGCTTCCGTTACTTCTTTCAATTCTGAAGACCTGTTTTCCGGTTGCGATCACAACCCCTATGATGGTATGCAGATTTCAGGAAGCGTCGCTGTTGTTCTGTCCCGAGGCGAAGTTGTATACGACAACGGAATTCTCACAGCTGAAAAGGGACGTGGACAATTTATTCCCCGCAGCCGCGTAAAACCCGATAGGCTATGGGCCGTTAAAATGGAGGATTTTCCATGGGCTTTTTGTCAATAAAAGATGCACAGATTCTTACATCCTGGCACAACGGTATTCTTAAAAAAACAAACTTACGAATTGACGAATCAACGGGAAAAATTGTTGAAGTTGCTGATAATCTGACAGAAGTTGAAGGTGAAAGCGTTATTTCTCTACCCGGGTGTATTGTTGCCCCGGGTCTCGTAGTAGGACATCACCATCTCTACAGTGCTCTTGCCCGCGGTATGGCGGGTCCGAAGAAAACGCCTTCAAATTTTATTGAAACCCTGAAATATCTCTGGTGGGTTTTAGACCGAGCTCTGGATGAAGATTCTGTTTATCACAGCGCTGCCGCTGGTCTGGCTGGTGCGGCTCGTCTTGGAATAACGGGAATCGTGGACCACCATGCCAGCCCATCTTTTATATCAGGCAGCCTTTCAACCATGGCAAAGGCCTTTGAACAGTTCGGGATGCGCGGTAGTCTGTGCTATGAAGTTACGGATCGAAATGGTCCCGACGAAGGTCGTCTTGGGGTTGAAGAAAATCGCAATTTTGGCTTTTCATACAGAAATCATGCACTTCTGAGGGGCGCAGTCGGAGCTCACGCCAGCTTTACAATTAATGACAAAACTTTCGACCGTATTGCCGAAGTATGTCATGAACTTGATTTACCTCTTCATATTCACGTTCTGGAAGATATATCTGACCGGACGGAATCCCTGAATGAATTCGGCATGACTCCCGTAGCTCGAATACAGATAAGAAATCTCCTGCGTGAAAACGACATTATTGTTCACGGAGTTCATCTGACGGACGCCGAACAGGCACTCCTTGATGATAAAAAAGTCTTCATGCTTCACAATCCACGTTCAAATATGAATAATCGCGTCGGTCGTGCAAACCTTGAAAAGGGTAAATGGGCTCTGGGAACGGACGGCATCGACAGTGATATCCTATCTGAAGTTCGTTCATGCTTTTTCCGTGGTCGAGAAGATAAAGTTGCTATCCGTTTTGATGCTCCTCTTGAGTTCCTGCGTAATTCTCAGAGACTTCTCGGCTCATTTTTCGGAGAGACACTGGATGTCGTGGGGCCGGGTTCCATGGCGGATTTAACAATCCTGGATTACAACCCGCCAACTCCTCTCTCTGGGGACAATTTTGCGGGACATATAATTTTCGGCATGGAAAGTTGGGCCGTGCGTTCAACTTTAGTTGCCGGTAAATGGGTCATGAAAGACAGAAAGCTAGTTACAGTCGATGAAGAATCCGTTCTTGCTCATAGTCGTGAGTCCGCAGCGAAAATGTATCGCAGGATGGAGGAACTTTCATGAAAATGGATGAAACCCCCGAAAATACGCCACCAGTAACCACTGCGGCGGATGATGCAATTCCAAAGGAAAGTGGCCCTGCAACGCATCCGGAAACCGATGATCCCTCTAGAAAAGACGGCCTGACGGGTCTTATGGGTGATATCCTGAGCCGAGTTGTGAGTGTTGGGGAAGGAAGTTTTAAGAAAGCAACGGATATGAGAATTCCCAAGGAACTGATTTCCTACGGGAAAGAACAAATCGGGTCCCTGCGGAAAGATGTGGTAACAATTGTTGGAAGAGAGATGAACTCCTTCCTCAAATCCATTAATCTTGGGCAGGAAATGCTCAATTTACTCACCTACCTGACATTTGAAGTAAAAATGCAGATAAGGCTCCTGCCTTCGGAGCGTGGCGGACTTGAAATCAAACCCAAGACAGAAGTCCGCGTTGTGGAAACCAATGACGAAGACAAAGGCAAATAACGAAGACCTTACGCCCCTCATGCGACAATACATGGAGCACAAGGAAAAGTATCCGGACTGTCTGCTCCTTTTCCGCGTGGGAGATTTCTACGAACTTTTTTATGAAGACGCTTGCATGGCGAGTGAAGCTCTCGGCCTGGTTCTCACAAGCCGTGATAAAAACAAGGAAAATCCCGTTCCTCTGTGCGGAGTTCCTCATCACGCGCTGAAAACCTATCTTCCGCGCCTTTTAGATGCGGGTTTCAAAGTTGCAGTCTGCGAGCAGGTTGAAGACCCGAAAGAAGCAAAAGGAATTGTCAGGCGGGATGTAACTAGAGTAGTGACTCCCGGCCTGATCCTCGATGAAGAACAACTTGACGCAAGAAGCGGTAATTATATTGCCGTTGTCTATACTCCGGATAACACAAAGTATGCTATTGCTGCAGCAGATATCAGTACCGGTGAATTTAAAACCGCTGTATTAACCGGTACAGACAGTGTTTTTGCTGAAATCGCGAGAATCAGACCAAGGCAATTGATAGTACCGGATAGTCTTTTCCCGGCTATGTCCGAACGACTCGGTGGAAGTGGAATTTTAGTTGAAGCTTCATCATCGTCTTTTATGGGATATGAAAAGTCCCTTGAAACATACAATCGTTATAGCTCGGAAGCACTTACGAGAGATGATGGTGACGAGCATGCGGTAATTGCATGCAGTGCTCTGATGACGGAGCTGTCCCGGGCGCATCCCGCAGATGAACTTCCCCGGCAACGAGTTGTACCCTATGTTCCCGGTGATTATCTCGTGATTGATGAAACTACCATCACTTCGCTGGAACTTTTTCAGACTGCTCGAGAGCGCAAGAAGGAAGGCTCTCTCATTTCAGTTATAGACCGCACTACAACGGGGATGGGCGGGCGCAGGCTGCGATCGTGGCTTTTGTATCCACTGCTGGATATAGCCTCTATCAGACACAGACAGGATGCCGTGGAAATCCTTTTTGAGCGGGCGGATTTACGCAAATCATTAATAGATGTCTTGAAAACTTTTCCGGATATTGAGCGCCTTGCCAGCAGAATATCACACCACGTCGCGACTCCCCGGGATATGGGAACTCTCCGCTCAGGTCTTGAAAATTTACCGGTTCTCGGTAGCATTCTGGATGAAATAGCCCGTTCCACAACCATTGGCCCTTTAAAGCTTCTTACTCCATTTGAGGATGTTTTTGAGGATATTTTAAATCTGCTTGTGATGCTTGTGGATGAACCGCCGGTGAACCTGAAAGATGGCGGGATTTTTCGCAAAGGTGTCTCAAGTGAACTTGACGAACTGCTTGAGCTTGCCGCTGGCGGAAAAGATGCCCTTATTGCCATTGAAGAACGTGAGAAAAAGCGTTCGGGGATAAACTCCCTGAAAGTAAAATTTAATAGAGTTTTTGGCTATTATATCGAAGTTCCGCGGGCCCGCACAGGTGAGGTTCCTTCGGATTATATGCGCAAACAGACTCTGGCAAATGCCGAGCGCTTTGTTACGCCTGAGCTTGCGGAGCTTGAATCCAAAGTACTGACAGCTCAGGAACGGCAACTCATTTTAGAAGAGGAAATGTTCACTGCTTTAAGGCGTGAGATTTCATTGCATACAACCCGCATTTCCGCTTTAGCTGATTTCATTGCCACGGTGGATGTGCTTGCTTCGTTTGCCCAGGTTGCACATAAAAACGGATACTGCCGTCCGGAAGTCAATAATTCCTTTGAGTTCCGTGTTACAGATGGCCGCCATGCGGTAATTGAGATAATGCTTAAGACAGGGGAGTTTATTCCCAACGACATGAATCTCTCATGTGATGACCGACAGGTTCTGCTTATCACAGGGCCCAACATGGCGGGTAAAAGTACCGTCATCAGGCAGCTCGCAATCATGGTACTGCTTGCCCAGACAGGTAGTTTTATCCCCGCAAGAAAAGCATCCATTGGCATATGCGATCGCATTTTCAGCCGTGTCGGTGCATCAGATAACATTGCCCGTGGTGATTCCACATTTATGGTTGAAATGAAGGAAACCGCCGCGATTTTGCGATATGCAACGCGGCGCAGTCTCCTGATTCTTGATGAAATCGGTCGAGGAACCTCCACCTGGGATGGCGTCAGCATCGCCTGGTCTGTGGTTGAGCATATTCACGATCATATCGGGGCTCGGACGCTATTTGCAACTCATTACCACGAACTCAGTGCTCTGGCCCAGGTCAAGCCGCGAGTCTGTCTCGGGGCCATAAGTGTCAGAGAGTGGAATGGCAAAATCCTGTTTCTCAGGAAATTAATTGCCGGAAGTGTTAATAGAAGTTACGGAATACAGGTTGCTCAACTGGCGGGAGTTCCAGACAGCGTTATCGCCAGAAGCAGGCAGATAATCAAGCTGCTTGAAGATGGCGAATCCCTCATCCTTCCGGGAAAACGCAACTCAAAAGACGCTATGCCCGGGCTGTTCAGTTTCGATCTGAATGAAGCAGAGTCTGAGGAAGTAACTTCCGAAGTTGATGAAAATCCGGTTATTCTGAAACTGAAAGCCCTGAATCCCGATGACTTATCCCCCAAAAGTGCCCTTGACCTCATCTACGACCTGCTGTCTCTTGTAAAAGAATAGTTTTTCAACTTTTTCGTGTTCTGTAATTTATCAATCATTGACTCAAGTACTCTCAGCTTGACCACCAACTGATAGTGTAGGAAAATCTGGGGGAAATCCGCTTTTGCGGAGAAGGAATATTTATGGATAATACCCGGGATTTCACCGAAGCTGAAACAATCGCAAGAGTAAAAAACTCTCCTGCCCCTGAAGTTGGCCCTGCAGAAGTAAATGAAGGCGATATGGTTGCAGGGTATCGAGTTGAGAGTATGATCGGCAAAGGAGGCATGGGGAAGGTTTTCAGGGTCAGGGATGAAATGACAGGAAAAGTTGCGGCCTTGAAAGTGCTCATTTTAGACGAGTCCATGGGCGAGCGCGACCGCAAATCGCAGATTGAAAGATTTACAAATGAAGCTCAGATAATGTGGCAACTTTCGGATGAAAAGATTCCCTGTGTGCCGCTTATTTACCATATGCCAAAAGAACCACTTGGAATAATTATGGAATATCTCAGTGGGACTCCTCTGGATAATATGCTTAACCAATATGTAGAAGATGCGCAAAAGGATCTACGTACACGGGCATTGGTCGAAATGCTCAGTACCGTGGCTTTTGCACTTCATAAAGCTCACGGTCTTGGAATCATCCATCGTGATCTCAAACCTTCAAATATTCTCATCCGTGACTACAAAGACTTTTCTGCGCCCTTGCAACCGGTACTCGTTGATTTTGGTATCGCAAAAAACCCCGACCGGCATTTGACGGAAAGTCAAACAATGATGGGCACTCCGGCCTATATGTCTCCGGAGCAACTAATGGGAAAGACCGATGAAGTCACTGCTGCATCGGATATTTTTTCCATGGGGCTTGTTCTTTTCCGTATTCTCGCTGGAGAGGAGTTTTATAAAGGGCTTGTAAGTGACGGCCTTCCCATTTTCGAACGAGTCATGGGGATGCTCAATGTTATTAAAAATTCCGATACAGACGGCGTAGATAGAATCGGAAAACGGTTAGAAGTCATTTCGGCGGAATACAGACCTGTAATCAGGCGGTGTCTGGCATATGACCCACAAAACCGCTACCGCACTATGGATGAACTGGCGAAAGCGATGATTTCACTTTCGGATGTTTATACAGAAGCAAATTTTTCATTATTGACAGCAAACACAAAAAATAAACTGCCTCCGCCTCCCGATGATGCCGGATCACAGATTTCGATTACTCTTGATTCCACAAAGGATCTTAAAGTAAATACATTAAACTATGTTGAACCGTCAGATGTTGCATCATCAAAGCAGATGATATCGAAAAAGTACTTTATTATCGGAGCAGTGGCCGTGGGTTTAATTATTGGAGTAATATTTCTGTCCATGGGGCTTAAAGGGTCGAATAAGACGGAAGAAAAGTCAACGGTAGAGAAAAACACTGATAAAAAAGGAATAGTATCCTCCAACAAGTCCCCGACGCCATCCTTGAAATCATCCTGCGGCATTCTCGATAATGCTGATTCCTTTTTGTCGTGTGTAATAAAAGAATCGAATTTTGAGCTGGGGGAAAAATGGCTGGAAATGATTGGTAAAACCGCGGATGAAATTTGTTTTTCCAATGAAAAAGCGGCAGGTCAGGAAGAAAATTGTTTGAAATTGTATGATCTGGTTTTTAAAGCGACTCTCAAAAGCTGCGCCAAGACTAAAGCAGGGGATATGGCCCTTTCGTGTTTTGACAAAGCTGCTTCAACTTCTTTAAAACCTGAACTTCTGCAATATCTTGTATTGCTTGAAGGATATCATCGTTTCTGTCACGGCGCTTCAGATAAAAAACTCCGGGCATCATTTAAAGCATGCACAGCCTATGAAAACGCCTTTGCGATTAAAGGCCCAAGGAGTATGAAGCCACTGATAAAAAATCTTGAGCACTTGTGTCAGAAAGAAAAGTCACCTACGGACCAGATGGAATGTATGCGAAAACAAGTCAGTTTGAGTTACAAAAATCCGGAAATAATTCATGCTGGTCTTGCATATCTGAAGGTTATATTTTGCTTTTCCGGACCAAAGTATAAACGAGCTGCTCTAAGTGCATGTAAATGGATGACAAAGCACATTGAAAAAGCCCGCAAATCCGCCGATCCATACCGCGATCGCCGCGCCGCCCTGAGAGACTGACCTTACTTTCAATGTAATAATTATACCGCTTCCTGAGTAATACGGTTGGGACTCATTTTAAAGAAAACCTTCAGGAATGAGACCCTGATTTCGCCTTGCATTCCGCACTACGTTGCGAAATGCAAGCAGACAGGATCAGTTCATAAACATTCAACATCAAAGCATAATTACAAATGGCAGGATGAAAACAAGTACTTTTCCCGTTTCGATCATGAAACTTAGTTCTCAAAATAAATGCAAGTCTAATGACCTCGTTTTCATGTTATTGTAAAAAAGTTCCAGGACATTCTTTTCTTTCAATGACTCTTCACCTTTCCCAGATTTCAAACAGCAATAAAAAAAATCATCGGTCAGGAATTATTGCGAAAACATAACCCCGGACTGTTAATTTTGACAGCAAAAAAAAGTCAGCGTTCAGTATAGAAGGAATAAATACGAAAACATAACCCCGGACTGTTAATTTACCGACCCTACCCAGACCACGGAAATTCAAAATAAAAAATCAACCCGGCTGGGGAATTTCCCCATTAGAAAAAACATTTTAAGGGCTGAGATTTTAGTGCTATAAAGTATTCTTGTTCCATGTGACCATAAGACGAACCTCGTTGTTCTAATTTGATATTTTTGTTTTATTTTCTTGGATGATTTAAACCATCTTTTAAATGGAATGATATGAAACTAAAAATTTTTGAAAATAATATTATAATTGAAAAGTATCCATATCCACCAAGCAAAATATTTCCTTCAGCAATAATTCATCCATCAAATATTGATTGTATTGTCAAAGGATTGAATTTCCCAACAATCAGAACAAAGGACGGTGAATTCATTATATTTTATGAATCCAGGCCTGATATTAATATTTTAAAAGATTATGCGAATTTAAATAAAATAAGAAAAACCAACTATATCAATATCTGGTCATTAATTTTAGATGTTTTTCTGGATAAAAAACATACGAAGGAAGATAACGAAAGAAATTTGGAGATATTAGAAAAAGCCGGATTGGAAAGAAATAAAGTAATTGAGATTAGAAAGGAAATAAATTATATGATGCTTAGTTATAATTTTGGTTCTGGTCTCTGGGAGTTTGCATACTTGGATATGATTGACTTACTGGATGCCTGCATCGGAAAGCTAAATGCTGGTACGGAATTATCAAACGAAAAATTTTCTAAATTTTATTGGGAAATTATGAAAATACAGGATATTGGCAAAATCGAAAAGTATCCCAATCACTCAAACCTAAACCACTGATCACTGATAATAAATTCATAATTTCCGCAGTATGCGATGAACCCCTTTAGGGTTCATTCCACCACCACTTTCTTCATACGAAAACATAACCCCGGACGGTTAATTTCCTCCCCCGGGTGGGGGATTTTTATTCAGGCCACATATCTTTTAATAATTCGTCCCTATTGTCTTTGTTGCATTTAATTAAAAATGCTAAGCAAGAAACAATATGATCTTTTTCAGACAATTCAATGATTTTATTTATCGCTTTATCATAATCTCTTTTTAATAAGCCCATAGCGCCAACAAATTGAACGACTAAATTTTTATTATTTAAAAGAGTTGATAATTTATAATCTTCATTAAGTTTATATAGCTCTCTTATTAATTTATTAATTTTGGCAGCGTTCTTATTTACTTTTTTTCTATTACTTTCAATAAGCGCCTTCTCATACTCAAAAGAACATTTTATTATATTATCAATTATATCGTTCATGGTTTCCATCCAAAAAAAATAACCCCGGACGGTTAATTTTCACAATTTGTGGAAACGCTGGAAGTCTCCTGCAAAAGCCTATTATTATATCAAATCCATAATCAGGACATAGTAATCATAGTTGATTTGAGAAGCATAAGCAAGAGGGCTATTTCAGGATACTAATTGAATGATGTAAAAAATGTGACCCCAGACGGTTAATCTATAAGTCCGATCTTTCGGTTACTTTAACTCATTTTTTGCTTTTTTAAATAATAACAAAAGCCAGTCTACTGGAATAGAGGTAGGAATTTCATAAATCACAAGACAAAGTGAACCATCTTCTTTTTTAATAATTTTTCCTATGTATTCTTCTCCATATAAAATCTCAATATAGAGTTGAAAATCCAAGTCAGGGTCAGTTGTTATTTCTGCACTCCATTCTAATAGATCCCCTTTTTTTTTTGTCACGGTGTAAACCTTTCCAAGAAACCGATAAATTCGCCAGATGATTTCCACCAGGCTCCAGCTCCGTTAGGTAATCTTACTTTTATAACATTACCAAACACCTTATGGTATCCTTGAGTCATCGTTCCATTATCTAAAATATTTATTATGAGTTTCTCAGCGGCCTGAGAGTTAGTTGCAGCATTGCCAGTTTTTGAAATACCTGATAGCCAAGAGTTGGGTCTCATTGAATGACTTTGAAGGGATTTTCCTGCTGGTGTCAATCAAAATAACCGACTGGGGTTAGTTTTTTTATTTTATTTAAAAAGTGACATTTTTCAATATCTGTTTCGCCCATTTTCTCCGCTCTGTGGTCAATGTGAATAATTTATCCATTTAAATGACCGTTTAGGGATGGCCTATATTCGCTTTCAAAAAGATTTTTCACTTTTTTTCACTTTTTTTACTCTTTTACCCTTTGGACTTACTTAATCTTTATTGAAGATCTTTCCATTTGTAACTGCGACTTTTGTCTTGTGATGCTTTTCCTCATTTTGGCACAGAAATTGTCATAAACCTACTGTTATCAGGATTGCGAAAACATAACCACGGGTGGTTAATTCATCGAATCATTTCCTTTATATGGGATGACCCCGGTTAGTTATTAAAAGACACCATTGTTTTTTATTTGAATGTTTTGCGATTATCAGACTGCGACTTCGAGTCTTTTTCGCCCATGCAAAAAAGTTATTTCGAGGTTCCAAAATAAGCTGCAGAAAGCGGTGATTTTTTTTCCGGGAAAATGCATTTTTTCTTCGTTTCTTTTTTCAAAGCATCGGAAATATCGAAGGGAAGGGTTGAAATTCTGCGAAAAATATGTCGACGCCTGCGAAATATATATCCGCGTCAAGTTGGAATTAACGACGTTTTTGATAGTAATAGCACCAACATTTTGAATTATATATCGACATTTTTGTTAGATATGCACGATTCTAGGAATTTTATTCTGAGTTACGATGGTAGATGTTGTCGATTCTAAGAAAAATAGGGCGGCAACAAGCACTTTTTACGTGATTTTCGACAAAAATATGTCGACATTTTTAAAATATAACCTCACGTCAGCGAAATATATATCGACATTTTGTAAAAATATACACGCGCCTGCGAAATATATATCGACATTTTGTAAATATATACACGCGCCTGCGAAATATATATCGACGACGGAGAAATATATCGTCAAGAAATCCCCATTTTCCGGGAAATTCGCCGTTTTGAGGGTGAAATGCCCTGGATGGATCGGCTCATTGAGTACAGGACCGTGTTTGGATTCAGGGGTCGAGGTCATTCATGTCTATGTGATTACCCCACCGCCCACCAGAGATTTTCAATGCCTTTGGCATTTTTAATCCCTTCGCTAGACCGCTTCATGAGTAAACGGATCGAAACGTGAAAAGTGTATGTTTTCACAACCATTTGTAATTATGCAATGATGTTGTATGTTTAACCACTGATCCTGAACCTGTTTTCCTGCATGCCTGAATACCTGTTAAAAAAATACAGGAACACAGGTAATCAGTAGCAGGATCAGGACAATCAGGGACTTTCTCCTAAAGCATTTCTTTTAAATGAGTCACAATCGTATTACTCAGGAAGCGGTATAATGTGTGAGAGCCAAGTTTTGGCTCTTTTCCCAGTTTCTCTTTTTGAGGTTGGAGATATTGGAAATAAAGGTCGCGTTAGCCGATTGACTGTTTTTTCTCATTTTGTGAAAGTGGTTGATTGGAGTTATTTTTGGGTACACTGGGGGATTTCGGCCGCTTTGCCGAGGAGTTTCAGAACATCGGTGTCAGGGGTTTTGTCACGGAGGTAGACGAAAAACGGATGGTAGACAGTAGCTCCGCTGGAAAGGAGCTTTTCCGAATCTTGAACTTCCTTCTTTAATCTATCATAGTCAGATAAAATAAGCTTTATTCTCCTATGGAAATACTTAAACTTTTTTCCTGTCGGATGCATCATCTGCTTTTTGAGAACTGAAAGAGTCCGTGTATAATCATCACGGATTTTATTCAGTTTTGCTGACCAGTTGCCGATTGATTCGAGACCTGCAAATGGTGAATGACCTTTGCCGAAAAATTGAACGCGCCCGAGGAACTGGAAGGAGCTTCCAGCGTGTATTACGGGAACATTATTGAATTGGCGGCTTATGGTTGAACTTCGAGAGCCCGAAATAAATACGAAATCCGGGCCGCCGGCAAAGGTTGTCAGATCCTTTGCAAATTTGATGGAACCGGAAACAACGGCACCGATGAGGGGCCGTTTTTCAGTTCGCCATTTTTTAAGGTTTTTTTCCCAGGAGGAACGATCAAATTTACTTTCTGCAAGGCCTGCGAGAATTGCCTTTTTACCCATCATTTCGAATTCAAAGGTTCCACCCGATGCGCTGATTATTTGAATACCCGCAGCTTTTGCCCGGGGTCTGATCCAATTTCCACCAAGATGCAGATCAGATTCGCCCATAAAAATGGCTTTAAATCCAAGTTTTCCAAGTACTTTTAATATGTTTTCCGCCGCCTTCTCTTCTTCTTTAGTTACGGGGAGAGGTTCTCTTTTTGAACGTCGACGCCCAAGAGTATCTCCTGTGGCAAACAGAAGATGCGGGACTTCTTTCTTGATGTTTTCTTTAAGTCCTGTGGCAAGATGGGCTATTCCACCGCCACCATCACATTTAGAATTCATTACAGCATTATGACCAGATGAAACGAAAAACAGCTCAAACCCCGGAACTTTACCAAGTTTGCTGCTGACATCCGGCATTTCGAACACTGCAAGATTCTCCGGAAGAGAAGCGACGATGGCCTTGAGCTCAGGGTTCCCGCGATTTTCAGGAGTAACCTCCATTGCATTTTTCGAATAAACCGTTGGTTTTGCCCCATGAGGCTTTTTTATTTCTGTCTCTTCAGTCTTTTTTTTAGAACAGGATGTGGATGCAAGGAGAAGAAAACTCATAAGTATTTGAAAAAACTTCATTTCAGACCTCCCGCAGGATGTATAAGGTCGAGGACAATTTCGCTCCAGCTTTCCAGTGCAGCATCTTCAGTCCTTATAACTGCCGGATTTACAAACTCTCCGGTTAATACATCTTTTTCCCGGACTTCCACTTCGTGATTCCCGGGCAGATTGCATTCACAGACCAGTCCGAGGTGAACGCTTCCGACTTCGTTGGTGTCGTCATTAAGCAAAAACAGTGGGCGGATTTCAATGTTCGTCATATCGATTTTAAGTTCTTCATTTATTTCCCTCATGGCACTTGCCATTATGAGATCCCAACCCAGTAAAGTACCATCCGGATTGATGTGTCCACCAATTCCAATGCTGGATTTGTTGTGCAGGCGTTTTTCTCCACCACCCTTCAATCGCAGGAATCTGAAGAGTTCGGTGCCACGCCTTATGATGACATAGGGAATAACCTGTTTGAAAGAACTGTCTTTTTCCGCATAACTTCGTTCAATGAAAAAACCACGGGCCAAAACACTTTTCCAATTTGAAGTTATATCGCAAACTCCTTTTTCAGGCAGGATGTCTGATATTTCTGATCTTTTTACGACATATATGAATTCCAATTTATTTTCTCCAGTATTCCGGCACTAAAAGGATCAAAACGGTGAAAACTTCCAACCGGCCAACGATCATTAATACGGAAAGCATCCATTTTATTCCCGCAGGGAAATGGAGGAAATTGTCCATGGGGCCCACATCACCGAGACCGGGTCCGATGTTACCGAGACATGTAATGGACGCGGTAAATGAAGTTACGATGTCATATCCAGCGGCGGCAACAGCAACGGCACCGATTATAAATACTGCCATGTAAAGAAAGAAAAAACCCGTGACAGCGCTTAAAATATCTTCCGACACAGGCTTGCCAGCGTAATGGACTACCACGGCAGCTCTTGGGTGTATAAGCCGGTATAAATCACGGAGTGATTTTTTAATTATAATAATGTAGCGCATGACTTTGGGGCCGCCCCCCGTGGAACCAGCGCATCCGCCTACGAACATCAGTAGGACAAGTATCATTGGGGCCAAAGCCGCAAGTCCCTTTAAAGAAATCCATTTCTCAAAATCAACTGTGGCATATCCTGTAGTTGTTACAATAGATGCCACCTGAAACGCCGCATGCCGGACTGCATCAGCGCCATAAAGTGACTTTATTCCCATGGAAATAATGACTGTGGCAATAATGACAATTGCGGTATAGGCAACGAATTCCCTGTCCAGAATGTGGGCCTTGACATCACGTTGAGCTAAGAGAAGGTAATGCAGAACGAAATTGGCCCCGGCAATGAACATGAAAATGGTTATAACCCAGTGGACATAGGGTGCAGAAAAACCGCCAACGCTGTCAGCCAGGGGTGAAAAACCACCTGTGGCCATAGTTGTGAGAGCATGGTTGAATGCCTGGAAAAAACCTGTGTACGGCAACAGCAGTAGTATTTCCACAACTGTAATAACAACATAGATAACCCATAGCAATTTTGCCGTTTCCGCAATTCTGGGACTGAGTTTATCTTTGGTAGGGCCCGGCACTTCAGCTTTGAAAAGGGCCATCCCACCTATTCCGAGGATGGGAAATACTGCCATCCCTAAAACGATGATTCCCATACCCCCAAGCCACTGGGAAAGGCTCCGCCAGACTAAAAGCCCGTGGGGAAGGCCATCTCTGACTTCTGGTGTTTTCCATAATCCGCTGTTTAAAATAGAGCTTCCCGTGGTTGTGAATCCACTGGCTGATTCAAAAAAGCAGTTGGAAAAAGAGCAGAACTCACTACCCAGACCGTCACCAGGCTTGGTACAACGGGTTACTTTATAAACGGCACCGTTTGCACCTTTAACTTTGCCTGGATTGGAATAGTGGGCAAATTGAGCATAAAAGAAATAAGGGAATGAGCCCATGAGAGAGATGACAAACCAACTGAGGGATACTATTAGAAAAGCGTTTCGGCTGCTGGCTTTGGAGCTGTCTTTTATTTTTTTCCCGATTAAAGTGAGCAGTCCACCGGTGCATGCGGTGAGGGCGGCAGCAGCGAGAATTGCAAGTAAATCTTCACCACCGTATACCAGAGCAAACCCCGCAGGAACGAGCATGACAGCGCCAAGAATAAGCAGTATTCCGCCCAGCACAAGCAATACAGGTCTAGGTTTCAATGATTATCTCCGTGTGACGGCCCGGCCGCGGCCCTGAATCAGTTTTTCCAGTTCATCAACACTTGATGATACCGTAAACACAAGAATTCTATCGCCTTTTTGAAGTTTGAAGTTGCCATCCGGAATGAATTCCTGCTCGTTTCTGATAACTGCTCCAATGAGGGTGAGGGCTGGGAATTTTATATCCTTAAGCACCATTTCAACGATGAGGCTGGTTTTATTCAGTTCAAATTCCAGAACGTTAATATCGGTATTTCCTTCAATATTTGAGACACTGAAGAGTTTTCCTCGCGAAATAAAATGCAGAATATGATCAACAGCTACAAGGCGAGGGGAGACAATCATTCCGAGATTGACTTTAGACAGGCGCCCGGCCAGTCGGCCGTTTTTGATCAGTGTAACTGTACGCTGGGCTCCACTTTTGGAGGCGATAAGTGAGGAGACGACATTTACTTCATCATCATCTGTTACGCTGACAAAAAGATCACAGGAGTTTATTCCTTCTTCCGTCAGCAGGTCCGTGTCCGTAGTATCTCCGTTTAAAACGAGTACACCCCGAAGGTTGTCTGCCAGTTGAAAAGCCCTTTTTCGGTTTGATTCAATTAGTTTAACACGTATTCCCTCTTCCGTGAGGCGCTGAGATATAAGTTCTCCGAAATATGTACCTCCACCGACTATAACATCAGTATAGGTGCTGCCTTTTCCCGTAAGCCTTTTCAGTATTCCACCAAGATCCGTTATTTTCGCAATCAGATGAAGTTTCATTCCTTCCTGGAGTCGGTAGTTTCCTCCAGGGACGGACATTTTCCCTTCATCGTCTGCCATGGCGATGAGAACCGGGAGGTTTTTCATCTCTGCAATTTCCATGATGGTTTTTCCCGAAGCCCAGTGATTCCGTTCAAGTTCAATCTCTGCCAGAGCAATTCGCCCGGCGGCAAAACGCAGGATTTCCGTAACCTGTGGAAATCGCACCGCATCAATTATCCGGTCCACTGCGACAAGTTCAGGATTGATAATAAAGTCTACGGGGAGATACTTGTGCTCACTCATTTTTGAGTCGGTAACGATGCCCATATTTCGGATTCGTGCGATTTTAATGAGGTATTTGCGACCCCACGCTTCCGCAATTATGCAGGCTGTGATGTTAACTTCATCGCGGTCAGCTACGCAAATCAGAAGGTCTGCGTCCTCAATTCCCGCTTTGCGCAAGGCTTGTGGGTCAGTGCCACTTCCTTCAATTACCGAAACATCCAGATCTTCCTGAAGTTCCCGGACTCGATCAGGTTTTGGTTCAATAATGGTTACGTCATGGTCGTCCATACTGAGTTTTTCACCCAGCGTATTTCCCACCTCTCCGGCACCAATAATTATAATATTCATCTACGGCTCCACGATTCTCGAACCGAGCCCTGCGGAAAAATGGGCCGGTATATCAACGGATTTCCTGGTGTTTAAATCTATAAAAACTATTCTGGATATGGCTTCGGAGCAAAGCTCACCATTGGAATTGTATAATTTCTGAATGAAACTGAAGGACCTGTTTCCGCGCTCACCAGTCGTCGTTTCAATTTTAATTTTTTCGTAGTGGTGAAGTTCTTTCAAAAATGTAATTTCAATTTTCACCAGAGCAGGTGCATATCCTTCTTCCAGGAATTTTTCAAAACCATCGACTTTTTTCCGAGCCCAGTCCCATCTTGCCCATTCGAAATACTCCAGAAATTTTGCATTATTAACATGTCCGAAGGAATCAAGGTGGGTAGATTGAACGATAGTTTCGAAAGAAGTAAAGTCACTGCTCATGGCTAGTGTGTATATTCTTTTTGCCTGTAAAACTCAACACTTTTATATATATTTAAAAGCCGAACAGACACTTTTTAGAATGATTTATTTTCGACCCTTAGAAGCAGGACGCGAACGCAGAAAAATTGCGAGTCCGAGGAATAGAAAAATCAAAGAAGGGTTTGATGTTCCCGTTTGACCTGCACTGCATTTACATCCATCTTTTTCTCCCGGGTTAGTGGCGTCGGCGTCGGCATCTGAGCTCGCATCGGTACTGGAATCAACATCGGAATCAGGCCCCGTATCGGAATCGGCATCAGAAGCATCTGGTATGCCGCCGTCAATGAGGAAATCACAGTCGAATGAGCCTCCCGCTTGAACGAAGAATGGCTCGTCCGTCAGGGCGTCGCAGTCATTGTCAATTCCATCGCACAATTCCGGAAGGCCAAATCCTCGTTTCGGGTCGTTGTCATCACAATCAAGCCATGCTGGAACACCGTCGTTGTCAGCATCGGAAGTATCTGCAATGCCTGTTACAATTACAGCGTCAAGATCATACCCCGTTGTCACCTGATGTGAAGGGTTTGTGTTGTCCACAATGCGCATATAACGTGCTCCGGAGAGGCCGGAGCTGCCGATGTCGATGCTGCATGAACCGTTACAGTCCATTGCATGGGTAAACGGACCATGAGGGTAGGGGCTCAGGTACACCGAAATGCTTTCGTTTCCATCCGCACCGTTTTCAACGATATCAAATTCGGTGCCGGAGTCATCGGCGATGCCGTAGCCGAAATCCAGAGTTATGAACCCCCCCGCAAGGCTGAATGTTGATCCATCGGCATTTCCAAGGACGTTATATTCCCATTTTTCTGTTCCGAACTCATTGAAAGGATTAGTGTATCCGAAGTCGACCACTCGAAAAGCTGTCCCGGAGGGGCCTCCTGAAACTGAGATAGTGACTGTTTCATTTCTGGAAATTGATCCGGTAGCTGTGCCGCCGAGGGGAGAAACGACAGTGACAGACTGGTTTTCAGAAGGTAAAAGGCGGCAGAAAAAGCCGTTTTCATCGGTGTATGAAACACGCTGGGAGGAAGAAAATCGGATCATGGCGGAGGTAGGGTTTCCTTCAGAATCGTTTATCTGACCACAGCCTACAAGGGTGGCTGCTTCAACCACAAAACCTTCAAAGGCCTGTGCGTTGATGAGGGCAAGGTTGTCCGGGTTTGATGGGTAGAGAGTTTCGATGGTCCATGCCAGAATCCCGAAGGAACTGTAGGTGCTGTCCTGAGATGTTCCATTAGCTTGATACCAGTCATATCCATGTACTGGAATAAGATCCGCTTCATCGGCAATGGTTTGGCCGAGGAATATGCTCAAAGCGTCATCTTGAGGCAACCAGGGTGTATAATCAAAAAGCATGTTAACGTATTCAGCTGTACTGTGGTAATCGATCACGGCAACGGGTGTTCGGCTGACATTCAAGCTGAACATCGCCTGACTTTCAGATGTATAAAACGGAAAATCTGTTTGATTGTCATCCCACTGTCCGCCATAATCGCGATTGATATCAATTCCTTCTGAATTGTACCGCTGATCGGCAATAAACCCTTCAGGATTCAGGACGGGGACGATGTGAAACTCGAAATCCTCAAATGCGGGGTTTGATGTTTCAATGATGTATCGGGCGGTGCGCAGGGCAATTTCCGTGGAAATGGGTTCATTACCGTGGTGTGCTCCTGTGACCCTTATAATCGGCCGCTTTTCTCCGGATTTATTGATTTTAAGAAGGTAAATCGGTCTATTTGACGTTTGCGAATAACCCGTAATATGCAGTGTTGCGGCTTTAGTGGCCTGTGTAAGGCTATAAAGATAGGTATAAACAGAAGAAAATGACTCATAAGTCCCTCCAAGTTTTGGAGTTGAACTTGAAAGCTGTTTCACAATCCGGAATCCAGCTTTGGGAAGAAGGGATGTATCCGTGGGGGGAATAGATACCTGAACTTCACACCCATTGATTTCAATCACACTACGCCATCGGTTTCGAAAGAACGACAGTTGAGAGCGGCCTTCCCACGTTCGGAACCAATCAGGAGAGACACATCTGTCTGTAGTAACAATAAGTTCCAGATTTTTTCCTGATTTGGCTACTACTTGTAGTGGGCAGAAGACAGTGATCAATATTAAGAGAAGTATTGATGAGGATAGTTTTGACATAATGTAAACCCTTCCGAAGACGGAACCTGACTGTTACCAACCCGTGCGGTAACAGGAAATTCGAGTCTTGTGTTGTATACCACATTTGCAAATTTCAGGCAGTGCTGAAATCTGTTTATTGGTATTTTTTCAGGTGAAGAATGGATAATATATGATAAATTGTATTCGCCTTTGAATTTGATCAGAAATATGAGGAGTACCTGAAGATGGTTAAAATTGTAGGAATTCTTTTATTAATAAGTGCCTGCACCTATTCTGATACAAGCACAACAACGGATTTTGTGCGAAAGCGTGGCGAGTTTGATTTACGTTGTAATGAAGTCACAGTAATGAATACATACGAAAGCACCTGGTGGGCGATGGGCTGCGGTTATCGAATCAAGTATCACATGGGATGTCCTGACTATGGTTTCGCTGCCAACTCTGGTTGTGAACTGAATGAAGTAAAAAGGGAGAGAACAAAATGAATTTATTAAAAATTTGCTGGAAATTTACATTAATTATTATTTTGACTGGCATTGTTTTCGTATCATGTGATGATGATTCTGCTGCGAATAACACTAATAATACTAATAATTTGACGAATAATAGTAATAATACAAATAACTTAAATAATACAAACAACAGTAATAATACTAATAATCTTAATAACACCAATAACACCAATAATTTGAATAACACAAATCAGGTTGGTTTCTGTGAACCACTTGCCGCGGCAACGGGTAATATTATTACTGTTACTCCGTCACAGGCAGGAGAACTCAGGCAAATTGTTACAAATGCTCCGGAAGGGTCAACGATTCAGCTTGAAGACGGTTTTTATGATATGAGCAGCGGGGACAGCACTTCTAGAATTGTAATGTCTACACCCGGTGTAACTTTGCGCAGTGCATCAGGAATTCGGGAAAATGTAATTCTTGACGGCAATTATGCGACAGACGAACTGATTTCGATATACGCATCAGACGTCACCGTGGCCGATATTACGCTGCGCCGGGCATATAACCACCCGATTCATGCGTCGGGAAGTGCAGGAAATCCCATTTCGGGGCTCCTGATTTACAACGTTCGCATTGAAGAACCCGGTGAGCAGGCGATAAAAATAAACCCGGCAGAAGACGGATGGGTGGATTTCAGTGCCGTCAGGTGCAGTCACATTTCTCTTTCCGATGAAGGTCGACCTCACATTCGTAACAACTGCTATACCGGTGGGATTGATGCCCATAAAGCCTGGGGATGGGAAATTACTGATAACTATATTGAAGGTTTTTATTGCAATGAAGGACTATCGGAACATGCGATCCATTTCTGGCAAAATTGCCGGGACACCCTTGTGGAGCGTAATGTAATCAATAACTGTGCCCGGGGAATCGGTTTCGGACTTGGAGAAACAGTCAGTTCAAGGCCGTGGGAAGATAATCCTTATCCGGACGTCGTTAATGCAGGGCACATAGATGGAATTATACGCAATAACTTTATCGCTGCTTCATCAGCAAGTTTGTTTGCTACATCAAGCAGTTTTGATTGTGGCATCTGCCTTGAACAGGCTCATGGAACAGTGGTGGCCCATAATTCCGTCGCCAGCACCCAGGCACCGTTTTCTTCCATTGAATGGAGATGGGGCGATACTCTGGTCTATATTTATAATAACCTTGTAACTCATAACCTGAGAGATAGAGGCGGTAGTTCAACACTTGATGGAAATACCGAAAATGCTGACAGTGCCTGTTTTGCTTCGATCTCTGAAGCAGATCTTCACATTGATGGAGAATGCACTGTAAATTCAACTACTGACCTCGAAAATGGTGTCTGTGATTTTGATATCGACGGGGAACAGAACGTCGGGGAATTCCCCGGCGCTGACCAGTAGGAAAAGAATTGGGATATAATATGAAAAATATATTTATTTTTATTTTATGTACGATGGCACTTACTTTAATTGGTTGTGATAACGACAGTGGAACGGACCCCGTTGAAATTTGCAATAATAGTATTGATGATAATGAAAACGGTTTAGTCGACTGTCTGGATCCTGCCTGCAGTGGGCATCAGGAGTGTCAACTGGTTGAAATTTGCAACAATGGTCTTGATGATGACGAAAATGGCACTACGGACTGCGAGGATCCAGCATGCAACGAACATGCTTCTTGTGTAATTGGTGAAGATTGCAGTGCTTCAGGGGATGAGGACAGTGATGGATTTGCTGACTGTGCGGATCCCGAATGTGATGGACTTACGGGCCCTCAAGGATTTGAATGTGAATCAAGTGAGTCCATCTGTGATGACTTCAATGACAATGACGGGGACGGGTTGACAGATTGTGATGATCCTGATTGTTCCGGTTCTGTTTTCTGCTCAGTAAGTGGGACTATATTTATTGATTTTTCTTTCCCTACAGTTGAGCGAAGTCGTGGACTTTACATATGGATCGAAGACTCCGAAGGTAATTATATTGATACGATTCAGCAGTATTTTGGCAGGGGAGACGACCCGAATATGAGATATAATGTGCTTGGATTTCGTTTCCCCAATGATCTGCCCGTAGAATGGCAGGAAGCTTGTGGTGAAACTGATACCCTTGTCCTTGATGGTGTTACAACAGCAACACCAGGAGGCTTAAATTTTTCTGGAATGTACAGGTCTGAAACCTGGGATTGCATGGACCGTAGCGGAAACCTGATTCCCAGGGGATTATATACCGTAAAAGTTGAAGTAACTTTTGATGGAACGGGTCATCCTATTCTTCCAGTTTATTATTATGAAGGCACTATTGATTTGACAGGTGGCGATTCTGTTTCATCCCTTTCTCCCTCAGATGAAAAAGTAACTTCAGCTCAAGTAACATTCACTGCTCAATAGTTCGTGTCCACTTGCATTCCGCTGCGCGAAATTGCTTGCCTGAAATTCAATTTTTATCAAAATTGAGCATGTTTACGAAAACATGCTATTCAGAATACTATAATAATTTCATAGTCTTCATTCTTAATGTCCTGTGTCCAAATTTAGTGTAAACTTGAAAATATCGTAATACAGGACATTAACTCAATAGTTCGTGCCGAAAGTGGTCTAATTCCAATGCTGCTAGGTTCGTGAATTTTTAAGACAAATATTTAATAAATAAAACATTGTATAATAATTACAGGAAAACAGTAAGTCAGGTAAACAGGGACAGGAGCAGGGCGTTTACTTTGAAGGAAAGTGTTTTTGTGGCATAAAGATCGCTTTCAATTCAGTACTTGCATATGGCCCTTCAGGCACAAGACCCTGATTTTCCTGATTCTGCTACTGTTTGCCTGACTACCTGAATGTCCTTGCTTTTATCAATACTTATTGTTTTTATTAACAATTTCAGTTAACACGCCTTAACCGAGCAGCAATGGGTCTAATTCGTTTTTACTGATTTTTGATATTGAGAAACCAGGAGCTCACATTGCGGAAGAAAGTTTGATATTCTTCAGGTTCTTCCTTTGTTTTCCGAAGAATTGAGATAAATGAATTGAAGGCTGGAGATCCGGGAGATGGGTATTCAGGTTTACCGTTATAGCCATAATCGAGGGGTGGCAGAGCGGGAAGAAAAGCTTTACGGTTAACTCGAAGTTTTACGGCACAAATTCCCGCATCGGGAATATTTTCATCAAGAATGCGCAGGATATCCATTACCAGGAATCCAATTTCCTGTTTCCACACACTGTTAAAAACATCCAGTTCTAGTGCTCCGTCTTTTATTATCCGAATTATTGCACCGTTTTGAACTTTGGCAGGCATTTTATGCCATATTGAATTGAGCTTTACTATATTGAGAACGTCCCGGTTTGCGGGCCTAAGAAGTTTTTCGATGGATGAACTTAATGGAATAAAGTCGGCCATGAGATTCCTGACGAACAAAATAAAATTCTTCGCGAAGCGAATTTCCGCACAATGCCCAATCAAAGTGACAGAACTGAAAATGAATTTAGTCTCAGGTGACAATAAATTCAACAGAATTGAACGATGGAATTGAACGACGAAAAAAAATCTAAAAATGATATAAAATCATCGTCTTTTAAATCTTGTTTCGAGTTCTGCATCTGAGATAAAATAACTCACAGGTCTTCCGTGAGGACAAAAACCTCCCGTTTCGACCTCCTGAATCCGTTTCAGAAGAATCATAGCTTCCTGATGAGTAATTGTATCTCCTTTGCGGCGTGCACTGTGACATGCCATTGTTGCAATTATTGAAGGAATTCGACTTCCCATTTCGGAGCCGGTTCCTCCCGTTTCCAGTTCTGATATTACATCATGAATGAGATCGTCCAGTTTGGGATCATTTAAAACCGCAGGGTATGAACGTAATATGATCACATCAGTTCCGAAAATTTCAATTTCCATACCAAGTTGAAGAAGCTCATCTTTTGTTTTTTCAATAATTTCAATCTGTTCAGGACTTACTGTCATCTTGTGAGGAAGTAAAAGTTGAGTAGCCACCATTTTCCGGGAATTCCATTGAGTCATCAGATCGTTATAGCGAATCCGCTCATGGGCCGCATGCATATCCATGACAAGAAGTTTTCCCCTTGATGAGTAAAGCAAAAATAGCCCACCATGACATCCCAGGTACCTGAAATCACTGAAGTAATCCCGTTCTGTTTCAAAAAGAAGTGGAACGGGTTCCCCTTTGTATTCCGAAAATTTAACTTCGGGGAGTTTGGACGAAACGGGACTTTGTGAAGGTCCTGTTGACGAACCTTCAGAAGAATTAAGTTTGTATGTAAAACTTCCAGATGTTTGACCGGGAGAAAATGATTTGGGTTTTCCTGATGAAAAACCGCCGGAAAGCTGTTTATCTCTTGCTTCAGATAGCGTTTTTGCTATCCGTTCCATAACAGTGTTTTGGGGATTTCCACCAGTTTCCTCGATCTCGTAAACCGGTGAACCCTCAGTTAACTTGAGTTTTACACTCGTCACACAGTCTGTGATACATCGACGTACCGTTCCTGTGACAATTCGCTCATTTTTAAAGCGAACCTCGGTTTTTTGTGGGTGGACATTAACGTCAAGATCCTGTGGTGGCAATGTAATGAAAACTACGCAGAGAGGATACCGCCCGTGATCAAGCAGAGATCCGTATCCGCCAGTTATAGCTTTCATCAGCACCCGATCCCTTATCGGTCGTCCATTTACAAAGATATAAAGCCCACCGGAGTCACGAAGAGAAACGTCAGGAGGAGCACATATTGCATAAACATAAGTCCCATCCACGGATAACTCATGGCTCGCAGGTTCCGTTAGAAGACTGCCTCTTCCTCTCCTTGCAAGAACCGTCTTGATTCGCTGAAATCGATCAGTATCTTTTGGAAAATCTAAAACAATCCGAGAATCAAGAACAAACCGGAAATGAACATCATGTCGTGCAAGAGCAAAACGAAGAACCGTATCCTGCACATGGCTGTTCTCCGTCTGGGGAGTCTTTAGAAACTTAAGTCGAGCGGGCATATTGAAGAATAGATCCCTGCATTCAATTCCAGTGCCCCGGTTTCGCGCAGCCATCCCTGTCTGTGTATGGGTTCCTCCTTCAAATTCCATGAAAAAAGGATCCATTTTTCCAGTGGATGAGGTAATTCGAAGCTTTGAGACGCTTGCAATTGACGCGAGGGCCTCTCCCCGGAAACCATATGAATTGATACTGTAAATATCATCCGCCGTATTAATTTTACTTGTTGCGTGACGCATCAGAGCAAGGGGAACATCCCCGGGGGCAATTCCAGAACCGTTGTCTTCCACGGAAATCCGTGCGACTCCACCCTCATTCATTGAAATTTCAATAAAGTCAGCTCCGGCATCAAGAGAATTTTCCACAAGTTCTTTCACGACACTTGCGGGTCTTTCAACTACTTCACCAGCTGCGATACGGTTAACGACATCATCCGCAAGCAGGTGTATGGTGGAAACAGTTTCTTCCATTTCAGGCTATTTGACCGGAAATACCATTACAAGAAGTTGAACGAGCCCCATGAAGGCAAGTCCGCTGACGAGTGTAACGACAGCACTGGCGGCAAAGTCTGAATTGAGTTTCTGTTTTAAAGCAACAGGAATATCATTGAATTTCATTTTACTACTCATTTTTAACAAAAAAAGAATTACAGGACACGAACTACTTAGAGTTTACATGATCCTGAATCAATATTACTGTTTCTTTTCGAATCTCTTTACCATGTCAAGAAGTCTGGGCAGACTGAGGGAAAGGAGCTTCTCTTTGTGGGGGAGATCTTTTACTTTGTTCTGTAATTCAAGTATTCTCTCAACCATGCCTTCTTTGGTCTTGTACTTGGTCTGGACTTCCTGAGCAATCTCATAAAGTCTGAGGAGTTGAGTGTTTGCAGCAGTGCGAAGTTTTTCCTGAAGATTGTCTTTTTCTTCTTTGCCTTTTGCAATAAGATCAACAACTTTCTTTGCGAGTTCTTCTTTGGAACCGAATTTTTCTTTAACGATCTGTAACGGTGATATTTTAGCCATGGCTTTATCCTTTCAAAAATTAAAAAATATTAAAAAACTTATTAAATTGTGAACCTGCAGTAAAAAATCTACTCTCGCAGGGCGTTAGTTTATACCAATGTTTTCGCCGGGAATCCAGTGGGTATTTGCAGCAATTTGCTTTTTTATGAAATTCATAACATGTTGCGCTTGAAAACGGTCAAGTCTGAGAAGCAAACGCACGTATTGTCCACGACTTACAATGTTTTTATGCGTTCCCATATTGTCCAGAGATATACTTCGCCCTACTTTGGGACCAAGTTTCTGTAACAGCCTTGAAAGTCCGAGATTTGCAAGTTCTTTAAGTTGTCGTGCACTTTCAGGATTTTTCATTTTGAGCCTGAACTGGGCTTCTACATTTCCCTGATCATCTGAATTCATATATCCACTTGCCATTTCGATGCTGTCATAAACAGGTTTTAAAACTTTTGGAATATCGATGGGAAACTGCGGCTTTCGAAGGAGGATCATCCACAAAGTAGTATCTGCGGGGATTTTATTTTTCATCGCTGTATAGGCAGCATTTGAAGTCACTGGATCTTTTAAAGAATTCTGTGAACTTAGATTCATCGTGTCTGAAGAGGAAGAAGCAAAAACAGTGTAATTTTGCCAAGTTACCTTAAGTGATGAATCGGATTTGGTTAAATTGATACCACGAGAGGAAAGCATTGAAGACAACCCGCCAACTTTTTCCAGAATCGATTTTGCATCGGCGTTCCCACGGACCGAAAGTTGATAATCTGATATGATTTTATTTGTTTTTGTGAAGGTGACACCACCAACAATGGATTCAACGCCGTTTCCAGGATCAAGCCCAATAAACCCTGCATAATTAATGTAAGACTTTGCTTCGGGAATAGTCTGGAGCACGGTTTTATAGACAGGAAGTTTTGTAAGTGATTTGATATTTACACCGACAATAACGTCACTGGAGGCTGATACTGCAGGCGCAGGAATTCCCCCTTTTTTTGTAGTAACCGTGGCAAGGGCTGGGGATTGAACAAGGGGATATTGTTCTTTCTGGCTTTCGGTAAAAAGCTTTCGACAGGCTTTTTTCTTATCATCCGAACTGTCGGACATACCGCCTTTTTTAGAACAACCCATTGTAAATATGAATAAAGTCAAAAGATAACAGATATTTTTCATGGCCGCTTCCTGAAATCCCTCCGAGATTAAAGATTTATCCCGTGTAAGTCAAGTTGAAAGGCGTAAAATGGCTTTCGCTCCCTTGGTGTAAAGTAGAGGAGACGAACTATTTGAAAAAATGCTTCACATGAGAAGCCCCGTTCCATGATGATCTTACAAGGGGGCCGCTTTCAACAATGTCGAAACCAATTTCCAGACCTTTAAATTTTAAATCTTCATATTCCGATTCCTCAAGATATCTGGAAACGGGATAATGCTTTCGTGATGGCATGAGATACTGTCCCAGAGTAAGGACTCGGACTCCGGATTCACGCAGTTCATGCATAGTCTGTATAACTTCTGAAATATTTTCACCCATACCGAGCATCAATCCGGATTTGGTTATCAGCCCCTTTGAAGCGACATATTTCAATACTTCAAGGGAAACTCTATAGTCCGCCAGAGGTCGAATGTGGGGACTTAAAGAAGGCACTGTCTCTACGTTATGGGAAAGAATCTCAGGTTTGGATTCAATTACTGAATCAATATGCATGCGATTTCCCTGAAAATCCGGGATAAGAGCTTCAACTGTTATGGATGCTTCATGAACAGCCTTAATTGTGGAAGCCCAGTGAGCAGATCCCCCATCAGGAAGATCATCTCTAGTTACACTTGTTAAAACTGCATGACGAAGGCCCAGATGAGATAAGGCAGCAGCGGTTTTTTGTGGCTCTTGTGGGTCCAGATTCTCACAGGTACCTTTAGAAACATCGCAAAAGAGGCAGTTTCGACTGCAAATGCTACCCATAATCATGATGGTCATGCTTTTCGCAGCCCAGCATTCCCCGATATTGGGACAGGAAGCGCCAGTGCATACGGTATTTAGCCCGTAATGCTTGATTGTGCGTTTAACTTCGGAGTAGTCACCATAACCGGGTAAATCACGTTTCAAAAAGGAGGGTTTTCGCGGCAGATTGTTCATACCGAACCTGATTTAAGATTAAGAAGATTCTGTCTTAATTTTCTGAATTCTGATAACAAAGAGGTCGCACTTGGCCGCTGGTCAGGGGTTTGTCTCATCATGCGTCTCACAAGCTGGCTCAAAAGAGGGTTTGCAAGCTCTCCAAGGGCCACGGACGAAAGAGGCTTGGGCCTTTCCGAGAGGTGTTGACGAAGAATTGCCTGAGCATCCTCACCATCAAAGGGTCTGAATCCTGCCGCCATTTCATAGATCATGATTCCAAGACTGTAAATATCAGTCTGTTGAGTCGCTTTGCATGACCCAGTAATCCGTTCGGGAGCCAGATATTGTGGTGTTCCGAAGAGTTGCCCATCTATTGTGAGATCTGTTCCGTCAAGGAGTAATTTGGCCATACCGAAGTCGATAAGTTTAACCTTATCACGGTTGGTTCCGCACAGCATGACGTTTTCCGGCTTGAGATCCCGGTGAACAATACTTTTTCTATGGCAGGCTTCAAGTGCATTGAGTATCTGAAGTGTAATCTCAATAATCTTCATAATATCAAGGGATTCTTCTTTTTCGAGAAGATCTCTTAAATTCTCACCGTCAAGCCATTCCATAACAACGTATGGTGCCCCGTCTTTTGTGTTTCCATGCGTGATGAAGGTCACAATGTTCGGGTGACGGACTCTAGATATGGATTCGATCTCTACTCCGAGACGCTTCACATCATCATCATCCGTAATATCTTTTAGAATTTTTAGTGCAACTATATCCCCGCTCCTTGTGTCAAGGCATTTGACAACCTTGGCAATGGCCCCTTCACCCATGGTCGTAAGTGGAGCATAACCTTCTGGAATCACGAATAATTGCCTTCCCGTCCGTATTAAACAATGTTTTATTTCAACTAAAAATATAAAACTTAAAAACGGACAATCTGATGACTCATTAGTTCGTGTCCTGAAATTCAATTTTTGTCAAAATTGAGCATGTTTAGGAAAACATGCTATTCAGAACACTACAATAATTTCAAGGTCTTCATTCTTAATGTCCTGTGTTTGATTTCGTCGTTGACTTGAAAATATCGTGTTACAGGACATTAACTCATTATTACTCTATTGACATGATGTCAACGAAAACAGTGCTTTTATGCTCAAAGGATTGACACAGGTAGCAAGTCTATTGACGTTTTGCTGTTCAAGCATGAAAATACATGGTCCACAGCCCAGTGAATTTGGGTTCAATAATTTTTGAACTTGTCAAACCATGCTGGAAACCTTATATTCAGTCAGACTTTTAAACTGCAACAGACGACTGGAGCAGTTAAAAATCTTCATGTTCACAATTGTGCAATTCTGCTGATTTTACAGGATATGTTTTTTTGTCAGGTAATTCTAAGAGAAATATTTTAATGGGAAAAGACAATACTGAATTTCTAAGGCAAGTTAATGAATTTATAGAAAATCTTGCAATTACTTTTGAAGAGTATGGCATTCCGCGAATGGCGGGGAAGATTTTTGCTAATCTTTTAGTTGCGGAGAAAGGTTATCTTTCTGCTCGGGAACTAATGGATGTTACCGGGGGTTCCAAAGGCTCAATAAGTACCCTGACGCGACAGATGATTAATGTTGGAGTTATTGAGAAAGTTGGTGTTGCAGGTTCAAGGTTGACTTACTTTAAGGTAGCTGAACCAGCTATGATTGGACTTTTGAAAAGGAAATTGGAGCATATGAAAAAGGTTTGTCGTCAGTTGACAGTCGCTCTTGGACTTTTTGAAGAACGGAATGAAGAAATATCGGACCGAATTAAACAGCAGATAGAAGTTCATCATTTAAGTGAAGAAGCACTTGAATCTGTTATTGAAAGATGGAATAGGAATAACAAATGATTCTTAATAATAAAATTTTAATACTAAGTCTTACAGCCTTTTTTGTAATTATTTCATGCAAGGGCCCGAAAAGTAGACGAAAGAAATCAGGGCCTGCAGCTAAAATTATCAATGCCGTAAGCACAATGACATTGAAAAGTGAGGTTTACTATCCAACGATTGAAACCGTTGCAAAGGCTAATCCTGTTCGTGAGGTTACACATGCGATGGAAGCCAGTGGCAAGCTTGTTTATTTGCCGGGAGAAATTGGAGAGTTTGTTGAAAAGGGGCAACTTATTGCAAGAGTAAGGACCCTTGGTCTCTGGTCTCAGAAGAATGCAGCGGCAGCAAGGCTCAGTGAGATTGAAACCGCCCTCAGTCAGGCAAAATCTGACTTTGAGCAGATGAAAAAACTAAGGAAAAGCGGAGCTGTTTCTCAGCATGAGTTTGAACTCACTGAGAATAATCTTAAAGCCAGACAGGCACAGCTCAATTCAGCAAGGGCTTCCGTATCACAGGTAAGTGAAAGTCTTTTCGGCACATCCCTTTTTGCGGATTTTAATGGTGAAATCGCAGGAAAGTTCCAGCAACTTGGAAATTTTGCCGGAATGGGGACCCCTGTATACCGAATCGTAGACCTGTCTGAGATTAAAGTTCAATTTGGAATCAGTGAACTTGAAGTGATTAATGTTAAAGTAGGTGATGTAGTTCATCTTCGTACTGTTGCTTATCCAAACCGAAAATGGGAGGGGAGAGTTTCTTTTATTTCTCCCGCTGCGGATACAACAACCGGTACTTACCCCGTTGAAGTTAAGTTCCCGAATACAGTCATTTCCGAGGAAGAGAAGACATTGAAAACAGAAATAGAAGGAAAAGAAATGATCCGCACCTACAAAGTGCGCAACTGGGCAATTAAAGCAGGGATGACAATTCAAGGCCGGTTTTTTAAACCAGCTGTAAAAGGTCACTTTATTCCCGTTGATGCAGTCCTTAAGAGAAATGGCAAAACAGTGGTTTTCGCCGTAGGAAACGGCACCGAAAAAGATGGAAATTCAGTTTCCATCGAAGAAGTTACGGTCCATGATATTTATGAAGGATGGTATCACATCAGTTCAAAAACTATTAAAGACGGAAGTCGTCTTGTTGTTACGGGAAACTCAAGACTCCGGAAGGATTCGAAAGTATCCATCAAAGAACTTACAATTTCACTATTGAAATCAACTGGTACAGAATGGCCCGATGCCCTGACAAAAGCTACCGGTGGCAAAAAATATGAATCTTTAAAAAACGGAATGAATGAGACTAAATCAAGTGATAAATCCCCGGCCGCTCCTGTGAAAACTCAAGTGACGGCTGTGATGGTTCCCGTTGTAAAAACACCAGCACCGAAAACTCCCGCAATCATGGCTCCGGCACCGAAACCCTCGGTAGTACCAATGACCGTGACAAAGCCGACAGGCAAATAAAGGAAGAGAATCATGAGTTTACAGAAAGGCCTGGCAAAATTCAGCGTCAGTCAGCCGGTTCTCATGAACCTTCTGACAATATTTTTAATAGTCGTGGGAATCGTCACCGCCAGAAAACTGCCCCGGGAAATGTTTCCGGAAATCCCCCAGGGAAAGGTTTCTATCATTGCCATTTATCCCGGAGTCAGCCCCGTGGAAATGGAGAATCTGGTTACAAAAAAGATTGAAAGAGAAATCAAAGATATACGTGGTATTGAAGATATAAAGGCTGTCAGTTCGGAAGGCATGGTCAACATCGTCGTTGAAGCTGAAGAAGGACTCTCACAGGATGAAGTATCCCGCATCGGCCTTGATATTCAAGCAGCTATTGGTCGCATTCCTGATTTACCAGCGGATATGGATAAGCCTATTGTCTCCGTGGCCCGCTTTGAAATTCCCGTCGTCTGGATTGGAATTCAATCGGAACTGCCGGATATCGAAACCAGAGCTCTGGCAAGGGAACTGAAAGACGAAATTGAAAAAAAGAAGAATATTTCTTCGGTAATGTTGTATGGAGTTCAGGAGCCGGAACTTGAAATAGTTGTAAACCCCGAAAAGCTTAAATCCCACGGGTTGACAATTGCAAACGTAGTTGCTGCTTTAAAAACCAGGCAGCAGGATATTCCCGGAGGGACGATGAAACTCGCAAAAGGCGAGTATCTCATTCGAGTTCTTGGTAAAGTTGATAAAGTTCATGAGTTTAGAAAAGTTGTAATAAAATCAGGTCAGTATGGGGTTATAAGGCTGGAGCAGATAGCTGAAGTAAGGGAAAGTCTGAAAGAAGCTACGGTTATAGGTCGCGTTAATGGGGCCAGATCAATTTATCTTGGGATTATGAAAAAAAGCGTTGGCGACAGCATCACAATAGCTGACGGTATGAAGAAATTTATTGCTGATTATAACAAAACAGCGCCCACGGGGGTTAAACTCACTGTTCTATTTGACTCTTCAAAATTTATTAAAAGAAGGCTAAATACCCTGTACTCCAACGGTATTACAGGCCTCATTCTCGTCGTGGGGTTGCTTTTTGTGTTTCTTAATTTCCGGGCAGCTTTGCTCACGGCCCTTGGAATTCCTGTGGCTTTCCTTGGGACTTTTGGAATTATGTGGGCTATGGGCATAAGTTTGTCCATGATGAGCATGTTCGGGCTCATTGTGGCTCTGGGTATGATCGTCGATGATGCTATCGTTGTCGTGGAAAATGTTTACCGTTATTTGATGAAGGGTATGGACCGCAAAGAAGCGGCAATCAAGGGCACAATGGAGGTTTTCTGGCCTGTTATCGGTTCTGTTACAACAACAATTCTGGCTTTTTCGACTTTAACTTTCATGCCCGGAAACATGGGTAAAATCCTTGCAGTAATTCCTCTTGTTGTTTCCATTGCTTTGGCTGTTTCACTTATTGAGGCTTTGTTTGTTCTCCCATCCCACATGGCCGAATTTATGAAAACGCCAACGAATACAAGGAAAACCAGTCACGGAGATTTCAATGCTGAAGCCAGATGGTTTATAGCTTTCCAGAGTGGTTACATGTCGGTTTTGAAAGCAGTAACAAAGATTTGGCCTGTATCGATTCTGGTCTTTATTGGGATATTGTTTTACTCTTTCTGGTTTGCAGGTACCCAACTTGAGTTTGTTCCATTTCCTTCAACTACCGTCACTAGAATTGCTGTTGAGTTTGAAATAGCAAACGGTTCAAAAATCGAACAAACTGAAGACGTTATCAAACGCTTTGAAAAAATGGTTAATTTGCGGTCGGAAGATGAAGTTGAGAGTATGTGGTGCACCGTTGGAAGTGTTATGAAAGGGCCATCGAGCCTCATCGCTTCTCACATCGGCAGTTGTCAGATTAACTTCGCCAACGACGGAAAAACCAAGCCGCTTACGCCATTTCAAATGATTGGAATGTGGCGAAAATATTTAAGTCAGCAGCATGATCTTGAGAAATATTCCCTTACAATTACCCGTGGAGGTCCTCCTCCAGGTAATCCAATCGAACTTCAGGTTCAGGGGCCGGATCAGGAATCCTGTATACAGATGGCTGAGCGAATTAAAGATTACGCATGGAAACTTCCCGGTGTTACGGATATTACTGATGATATCAGTGAAGGAAAGCGAGAGCTTCAGGTAAGTGTTAATCAGGAGCGTGCGAGCTTCTACGGCCTTGATCCCGCTCAGGTTGGTCTAGCAATCCGGCAGGCATTCTCCGGCGGTGTTGCACTTAAAATAGAAAAAGATGATGAAGATGAGGACGTTGTTGTAAAATATCCTGAAAATAGAAGACAGTCCATTTCAGAGATTTTAAATATGGAAATCAGAAGCCCGCTTACAGGAAAACCGATTCCTTTCAGGGCAATTGCTTCAATTAAAGAAGGGCGTGGCCCCGGTCGCCTTTTGAGAGTAAATCAAAAGAGAACTGTCACAATAATCGGTTCCATTGATATTTCTAAAACAAGTTCACCCATTGTAAACGGAGAACTTAAAAAACTTGTTACAAAACTTGAACGGGAAAACCCTAAATTCAAGTTTGTTTTCGAAGGAGAAGCAAAAGTATCCGGCGATATAATGGGCTCACTTGTCATTGCCTTAATAATTTCATTCCTCGGGATCTATATAATTCTGGCTACAATTCTTCAAAGTTTTCTACAGCCACTCATTGTTCTGATGGCGGTTCCTTTCGGGTTTGTTGGTGTTGTTTTAGGTATGTGGGTGCATAATATGAATCTCTCGATGATGGCGTCAATGGGGGTGGTCGCCTTGCTCGGAGTCGTTGTAAACGATTCCCTTGTTATGGTGGATTTTATAAATAACGAATTGAAAAAAGGTACTCCCATTAAGCAGGCTGTAATTGACGGTGGCAAATTGAGGTTGCGCCCGGTTATTTTAACTACGGTTACAACGATTTTCGGACTTCTGCCAATGGCCCTGGGAATCATGGGGAGTGAAGAGTTTTTGCAGCCAATGGCAATAGCTATCGTTTGGGGTTTAGGGTGGGCTACAACACTTACCCTGTTCCTTGTACCCTGTGTTTATCTTGCCATGGCTGCCCTTAAAAATGGAGCAAAATTTATATTAGGCTTTTTCGGCTTCAATTTTGCACCTGCGCCACCTCGCGATGATGCCAGTCTCAATGCGGATAAAGGAAACTGAAATGCTTGTTTTATTAATTTTATTCAATATTTCCTCTTCTCAGGTTATTTCCGCCGGTGAGGCAAAGCCTGTTAAGCTTTCCGTTATTTTAGACCATGCAGTTAAAAATAACCGAACGCTGAAAGAAGTTAAGTTGACAATCAAGCAACTGGATTCTGCTAAGGATGCCGCGTTGGCGGTGTTTGATACAAGAATCAGCGCAAAAACAAATTTTGTAGAAACGCATGCCAAGGCTGTTCCGGGGCAGTTTATGAACACGACCATGCTGCGCAAATTGGATTATGAACTTGGAATTTCACGGGTTTTGCCTACGGGTGGTATTGTCGGAGTGACTTTTTCCGGATACCGTCAGGATCAGGATATGGAAATAGCATTTGGTGGGCCACCTCAGGTTATAAACTCAAAGGTTTTTTCGAATAACCTTACTTTTATGGTTTCCCACCCCCTCCTTCGCGGTTTCGGGACTGAAATAACTAAGCTCAATATTGAAAAAGCAACGGTAAATATTGAAGCAGAGAAGATTGCCGGTCAGGTTAAAGCAGAAACCATGGTCCGTGATATAATAAATGCATACTGGGAACTGAGATATGCCTGGAAGCAATGGGAAACCCTGCAGGGGGGCATTGAAGTGCTTAAAAGCCAGCTTAAATTGACCCAGGCACTTCTTACTACCGGGCGGGCGAAAACATCTGATCTCCTTGCTGTTAAATCAGCTTTAGCTCAACGAGAAAGTGATATTTTATCATTTCGAACTTCAATAGTCGCTGCCAGCATTAAACTTAAAACCCTCATTGGGATGGATACGGGTAAACCTCCATGGATTCTTAAACCGGGAGAAGAACTTGAACTACCCTCGTTCAAGGTTCCCGAAAATCTGATTTCTGTGGCGATTAAACGGTCAAAAGATCTGGCCTATCTCAAAAAGAAGATTGAAACACTTAATTTTGAGATGAAGGCTGCGGAAAATTCAATGAAACCGCAACTTGATCTCACCGTGACCGCAGGGCCCAAAGGCGATAACAGTGAGTTTTCCTCATCTTTGTCCAGACTCATTAAATTTGAAGCTTTCCAGGTGACGGCAGGTCTTACTTTTTCAATGTCTGTGGAGAATTCCGCAGCTAAAGCTACCATGGCTCAGGTGAAAGTAACAAAGGCTTTAATGGATTTGCAGGCAACTAATCTTGCTCAGGCTCTAGCTGGTAGTGCTGTTTTAGCCGTAGAAACCATTCGGACAGCCCTTAGAAAGATAAAAGCTGGAGAACTCAGTGTGAAGAATGCTCAATTACATCTTGATAATGAAAAATCTTTATTTGAGATGGGCAGGGGTACCAATCACAGTATTCTGCTCAGATTGACAGAGCTTGATCAGGCGAAACTCACTTTGCTTTCCGCTAAAAAGGAACTGATTATTGCCTGGACTCAGATTCAAGCCCTTTCTGGAGATCTCCTGAAGAATAATCAAATTATTATTCCTGAATAATATCAGAAATAAAGCCTGCACTTTTCGTATTAGAAATTTATTATTTTATACTTGACGATACACGCCTGAGGAATTCATAATATCCAGGATCGGTTTATTTGCGGATTCTATTCGTTACTGCTCTGTTTGACACATTCCGAGTATCTTTTGCTTGAGTCTTTCAGGACAAGAAATTATTGGCTGAATCCACATTTGGGCCGAATCGGGAGAACACAATTATGCCTGAAGCAATGCCTGAAACAACCACCCGGGGAAACCAGTTTGGTGCAATGGCCGTTTTTCTGACTGCAATAAGCACGATTTTGGGAGCGATTCTATTTTTGCGATTTGGATGGGCTGTGGGGCATCAGGGAATATGGGGCGCATTATTGATAATTGTGGTGGGTCATCTGATTACTATTCCCACGGCTCTTGCGGTGTCGGAAATCGCCACAAATCGAAAAGTCGAAGGCGGTGGAGCTTACTATATTATTTCCAGGTCTTTTGGCACGAACATCGGAGCTGCAATAGGCTTAAGTTTGTATTTAAGTCAGGCTATCAGTGTTGCATTCTATCTTATTGCTTTTGCACATAGTTTTGTTCCTATTTACCCTGTGATTGAAAAAACTTTTGGTTTTGTCCCGGACTCGAGAATGATTTCCATTCCTTTCGCTCTCCTCCTTGCGGTGTTAGTTTATAAAAAAGGTGCAAGCCTGGGTATCATGCTGCTCTATTCAGTTGTCGTTATTCTTTTTGTCAGCCTTGGTGCTTTTTTCCTTGGCGGTACGTGGGACTTTTCAAACATAAAAAATACTTCTCAAGGAATTGCGGGAGGTGAGAGCTGGGCTTTTGTTTTTGCGGTATGTTTTCCGGCTTTTACCGGCATCATTGCTGGAGTCGGGCTTTCCGGGGATCTGAAAAATCCACGACAGGCGATTCCTCTCGGAACGATGATAGCAACGATAGTTGGTTTTCTGATTTATATTCTCGCTGTCTTAAAACTCGGGCTGAACGGTAATCCTCAGGATCTTGCAAATGATGAACTTTACATGTCAAAAATAGCCGTTTGGGGGCCGCTTATTCCTATTGGTCTTGGTGCTGCAACACTGTCATCAGCTATTGGCTCTTTGCTTATTGCCCCTCGCACAATGCAGGCCCTTGCGGTGGATAAAATATTTCCATGGGCAGGGCTCAATAATATATTTTCCCGTGGGACTGGAGCTGCCAACGAGCCTCTCAATGGCACACTTCTGACCCTGGTTATTACTATAGTTTTTATCGCCCTGGGTGATGTGAACGCAGTTGCATCTATTGTATCTCAATTCTTTTTAGTTACTTACGGTGCTATTTGCATTATCAGCATAATGGAACACTTCGCTGCTAACCCTTCATACAGGCCGTCTTTCCGTTCTCGATGGTGGATTTCCCTTATGGGCGCCGTTGGTTCAATCATTATGATGATAGTTTCCGGACTGATAGCTTCAATTGTTGCGGTACTTTTTATGACCGGAATTTATATTTCCATGAGAAGAACTCATAAAAACGAGCAGGGTATTGCAATTCTATTTAAAGGCGCAATCCAGCAGATGGTGAGGAAACTACAAATCTGGCTTCAGAAAAATCGGTCTCCCATTCGAGGGGCTGATTGGCGACCTTCATTTATTGCAGTCAGTGGGTCCACTTTTGAGCGCCTTGCGGCTTTTGATCTCCTGCGCTGGATCGCTCATAGACATGGATTCGGTACATATTTTCATTATATTCAGGGTATCTTAAGTGAAGAAAGCCATCACCAGGCGGGAAAAGAACTTGAAAAAATAATTCGTTTAACCGGTGATTCTCGCGCGGGGGTTTATGCGGATACAATTGTATCCCCTTCATTTACAACGAGTGTTGCCCAGATAATTCAGGTTCCCGGTGTTGCTGGTATGGATAATAATGGAATAATTCTGGAGTTTCCAGGAACTCAGGGAAATGTTGAATCGGTTATGAAGGACATCCAGAACGGAGTTGCTCTGGCTCAGAAATGCAACTTTAATATATGCGTGCTCAGGTCTTCGGACTACCGATGCGGTTATCATAGTCGGATTCACATCTGGTTGACTGAACGGCAACTGGGTAACGCAAACCTCATGATATTATTGGCATATATTATGCTGGGGCACCCGGACTGGGCCAATGGCGAAATATCAGTCTACGCAGCTATGCCCGAAACTACCCATGAAAGTCGCGGCCAGTTTCTGCGAAATCTCCTGCAAAAAGGTCGTCTGCCTATTTCATCGCAGAACGTTCAGGTGCTTCCCTACACTGATTGGGATTCGTATGAAAATGTTGTTACAAAAACATCCAACGAGGCCGATTTGGTTATTATCGGTTTTACAAGGGATCAGTTTGCAGAAGGTGGAACGGAAGTATTCAAAAAATTCCCAAAACTCAGAGATACTTTGTTTGTTAGTGCTGAAATTATGGAAATAAAACTCGTTGACGAGGTTGACCTTGAAGAATCCTCTCCGGAAGTAAAACCTGATAATATTAAATATTGAAAGCGGTCTTAATACAATCCAGTACTGTATTATAAACCTTCAGGAACAGGCCCTGATTGTCCTGGTTCTGGGTACTGCTTGCCTGTGTTCCTGTATTTTTTTAACAGGGATTCAGGTAGTCAGGAAAACAGAGTCAGGAGCAGGGCGTAACTATTTAACATCAAAATAAAATTACAAAACCTTGAAGCAAATATTTACTTTTTAGATTTCGATCCTTTTACTCTGGCAGCGGGTTTGAACGTGATCTGGCCAAATCCGGTGGTGGAATACGGACAGACATTGGTTTTTGAAAAAAAGTGATTAAAGATTCGATGGATCAGGTACAATGTCGTTCGTTTTTTAGTGAGGTTTAAAATATGCAGTATTATTATGGTCCTATGATTGATTTAAAAAATCGACGTCCCGGCCATTTCGGAAAATTTCTTCTGGGAGGGTGGGCAATTTATGTCCTTGTAGTTATTTTTCTTCCTTCCCGTCTTGATGCACTTGCTTTTATTCCAACAGTTGATAATATTACGGCGCTCAGAGTTCTAACAATACCATTTTCCTTCGGTGGATCTGGAGAAATCTTTGTGTTCCCGCTGATTCTATCTTCAGCAGCGGTATGGTTTTTCGAGGATGATGTCATTGCAAAGTTAGGAAAACCGAAGTTTTATTCTTACCTTGGATTCACTGTTATTGGAGGTTTTGCGGTTTCGTTCACTCTTTCTTTTGTGCTCAAGCCCGAAGCAATAATTATTGGGCCCAATATAGCAATTGCATTATCGGTTGCGATGTATCGAGTTCATTTAAATAAACCCTTCATGTGGGGCCGATATGCCTTTGGAAATATTCGGTTTCTTCCATGGTTTATTGGATTTGGTCTGGGTCTTTCCCTTCTTGTGTCTTTGGCAAAGGGTGCAAGCAAAACAAATATTCTCGGAATGTTTGTTACATTTGGTCTATGTTTTCTGTTTTTTGACAAAGGACATATTTTTAATTTACTCTATCTCCGTCGGCGCCGACGATTATGGGCTATAAAGGGCGGACGCTGGGGAATGCATCAGGACAGTCATCAGGAACTGAAGGAGATTAGATAAAATAATGAAATCATTTACAAAAGAGTTGTGGTTTAATACTGAAGATAGACTTGGTTTCGTCAATATTACCAGGCAGATAGAAAGTCTGCTTGAGGAAAGCAAAATTCAAGAGGGGCTCTGTCTTGTTAATGCTATGCATATTACCGCAAGTGTGTTTATAAACGATGATGAAAGAGGTCTGCACAAGGATTATGCGTCCTGGCTTGAAAAACTCGCACCGCACAATCCGGAGCTTTATAATCATAATATGACCGGTGAAGATAACGGTGATGCTCACCTGAAAAGGCAAGTAATGGGCCGAGAAGTCGTTGTTGCAGTTACCGAAGGGAAACTTCATTTTGGCCCCTGGGAGCAGATTTTCTACGGAGAATTTGATGGTCGACGTCGGAAAAGAGTCCTCGTAAAAATTATCGGAGAATAATTATACCGCTTGCGGAGTAATACGATTGTGAGTTATTCTAAAGAAAACCTTCAGGAAAAAGACCCTGATTGTCACCTTGCATTTTTGCAAAGCAAAAATTGCCTCCCTGTTCCTGCTACTGATTTCCTGTTGCCTGATTTTTTTACAGGTAATCAGGAAGTCAGGAAAACAGGTTCAGGATCAGGGCGTAACCATTCAATATCAATTAATAATTAAAAAGAACGTAATTTTTGATTCAATTTCTTCATTAGATTGTTTTTGTTACTCTTAATTCTTTAATATCTTTCCAGAATTCCAGTGCAGTTTGATATCTAGCTTCCACGTGGGGATTCAGCGCATTTGCCAGTAATTTCCCTATTTCCCCAAAATTTTCAGCGTATTTCATTGGATATCCATTGAGAATTTGATCATTGGTGAAAGCAAGGGTCTGACCAACAACGAAGGATAACAGTGTGAGTCCAGCATGATAGATATCTGTCGCAGGGCCTACTACCCCAAACGATTCCGGTGATAAATATTCCGGAGGAAGCATCCATGGTGCTAAAATAGTGTTGAATACATTGATATCTTTAACCAGGCGGGAAATGCCGAGATCTCCGACTTTGAAAGTCACTGCATTGCGATTGTCCGGGTGTAAATCATCTTTAATAAATGTTGCAAAAACATTGCCCGGGTGCAGATCTTTGTGAACGTAGCCATTTTTATGTATAAAATCAATTGCCTGCAGGATACAGCGTGCGATGGGAAAAATCAGCGGTTTTTTAGGGATTGCGGGATTATTAAGGATCTGCCACAGGGTAAGGTCACATTTTTCAATTATCAGGTAAAAGTGTCCTTCACAGAAAAAGGCATCATGTAAAAAAGTAATATTTGGGTGGCGAAGGAGCATAAGTTTTTGGATTTCATCCATCCATCGTGCATATACGGTTTCCGTGGTATCACCCTGCTGGGGTACAACAAGTTTTGCAACGAGGTCATTATCCCAGTCGTCTCTGCATTCGTAAACTATGCCATATCCGCCCCTGCCAATTTCAGTTCCAATGCGGTAGTAGAGTTCCTTATGATTAATCTGTGGAGGTACCTCAATATTCCACGTTGTCATGGCAAATCCTTTGCTGTAAAGTCTTTATCTGGAAAACAGTACTTTTGTGGAATATTAATAAATGTATAGAAAATTCAAACTAAAAAATCCATTTTTTTATGCTCTGATTGTATTTTATTTCTCCATTTTTGGTTGCTCAGAGAAGAACCCAACTGAAAAGGTGCCGGGGCGGACAAATTCAAAAATAATCCGGTTTGTCCAACTTACGGATCTACATTTCGGCTACGACATACATGATAAAAATACTGAGCGGGCCATAGATATAATAAATAATCTGGCCTATTCCATCGATTTTGTTGTCGTGACTGGTGATATTTTTGCAGATAATATTCTGGACCCGGCCGCTAGAAAAACTGCAAGTATGCTCAAAAAAATCAAGTTTCCATTACACGTTCTTCCTGGAAATCATGATATAAATGGTGTTTTGAACTGGGCGGAAGTTCATAACTATTTCAAAAATCTTTTCGGAAAATATAATAATTACAGGGATATTGGAGATTGGCGTTTTATTTTTTACAATTCTGAGCCTTTGCGAACTGGGGATATGGACCACGCATTCGATATTGAAAAGTTAATTGATAATAAAAAAAATAATATAATTTTTCATCACGCCCCTTGTGTGGATGATTTCTACCGTGGGAAAATCCATTCTGTCTGGAGGCATAAAAATACTTCTGAAATGTGGAAAAGAAGCATTTCAAAGGCCGGTGTAAAAGCGGTCATAACCGGCCACCTGCACCGTAGTGAACTTCATTATATAAACCACGTTCCAGTCCATTCAGCACCTTCCATTGCAGTTTACTGGGGCCGACAAAGTGCTTTTCGTATATACACTATTCGTGAGGGGAAAATTGGATTTCAAACTATCTATATTCAATAATATTTAAATATAGATTTGTTTCCGAGTTGCGACCCTCTTTTTTGTCATTCACAGGTTACTAAAACGTCATTTACCGAAAAATCAGTGTAAACCAGTAGTTTTTGATTTATTACAAACGGTGTGGATAATATCCACGAAAGGTAGATGCTCAAATGCGTAACCATAAATGCAATATGATGAATGTCCGCGTTATCTCAGGATTCGCAATTATAGCAATCGGCGTTTTGTTTCTTTTGAGAAATATGGGTTTACTGGGAAACTTTGAATTGTGGAAACTGTGGCCTATGATTCTTATTTTTGTAGGAATCGGGCATTTGAGCAGGCCGATTCAGTTTCATAAATTTCTTCATTTTCTAGTATTTTCTGGAATAGGTACTGTCTTTCTGTTGAAAAATCTGAAAATTCTGGATATACCGTTTAATCACATCTGGCCCTTTGTTTTGATCTTGACAGGGGCGACTTTTATAATTTTTGCAATCACAGGAAAAAAGCATAACAAGTTGTCTAATGGTCTTATGGATCTAAACGTCATGTTTGGGGGTGGTGCATACCAGAATCCTGTTGATGATTTTGAAGGTGGTCGGATAAGCGCTATAATGGGGGGGATTGAGCTTGACCTCAGAAAGACCAAAATGAAAGAAAAAGAATCTACCCTCGAAGTCTTTGCAATGTTCGGTGGAATAAGTATAAGGGTTCCTGAGGACTGGCAGGTAATAATTCAGGGCTCGCCAATTCTCGGGGGCATGGAAAATAAGACATTTTTCCGCGCTTCAGAAGAAAAATCCTGCAAATTGATTATAACTGGTTTTGCCACAATGGGCGGCGTTGAAGTTAAAAACTAATGGATGATAATTTCAGTTATCTTCATTCAAGAAAAAGTTTTCTTGTCTTCAGTTTACTGTGGTTGTTTCTGACTCTTCAGATTTCTTTCGGCATCTGGCTACTTTCAGGAATGGGATTTCACTACAGCCTTCTGCTGGTGTCCGTTCCAATGGGAATTGAACTATTTCAACTTTACAGCCTTAAATTCGTCTGCAAAGCATACCCTTTGAATAGCACATCAATTCAAAGGCTTATTCTTGTCTTCTTTGTGAGTATGTTTATTCTGCAGGCAATCTGGAATACAAGTGTTCAGTTATGGTCAAGGCTTTTGTCATATGCGATGGAAGAAGGAATTTTTACAACGGTTGCCTATGATTATAAGACTATTTTTGGTGGGTTTGGTGCACTGTATATATTCATTGCGGCCCTTTTTCACTACGTTGTCATAAATATGGAAAATGTAATGGACGCAAATAGGAAAATTGTTCAAAAGAATCTTGAGCTTAGCAGGGCAGAACTTAAAACTATCAGAACAACAGTACACCCACATTTTTTATTCAATACTCTTAATGTGCTTTCCGCTCTGATCATGAAAGAGCCCGCTGTTGCCCGGGAACTTTCGATGAAGTTATCGAATTTTCTCAGGTACTCTCTGAGGTATGGTCAAAAGGATAATGTGACTCTGGCAGATGAAATAAAACACATTGAAACCTATCTCGAAATTGAAAAAGTCCGATTCGGGGCCAGATTGAATTGGGAAATTGATACCGAAGAATCACTTCTTTCCATGACCATTCCCCCTCTGATTTTACTTCCGGTTGTGGAAAATGCAGTTAAACACGGCATTCAACAGATTATTGAAGGTGGCACGGTTGACCTCAAGGCATTTCGTGACGGTGATTTTATCAAAATCGTCGTTAAAAACCCATTTGAGACTCCTGCGGCAGTAACAAGGGGGGAGGGCATGGGAATCAGGACTCTTTCCGAACTTCTTAAATCTGTTTATGGTGGTGATGCAGCCATGGAAATCTTTAAGAAAGATAATCTTTTCACTGTAGTAATTATGCTCCCAATAGGAAATAAAACTGGTATTTGATGGAGTAGGAAATGAACCGTATAAAAGCTGTAATTATTGATGATGAAGAATTAGCAAGAGATGCATTAAAGTATATTCTTGATAATATTGAAGAAATAGATGTTGTTGGGGAGGGCTCCAACGGATTTGATGCCGTGAGGCTTGTCCAATCTCTGGACCCGGATATTTTATTTCTGGATATCCAGATGCCCAAAATTGATGGGTTTGATGTAGTTAATCTTCTGGGAGAAACTCGAACAAAAGTAATTTTTGTCACCGCTTATGATGAATATGCGATCAAGGCTTTTGAAGTGCATGCCTTTGATTATCTTCTGAAGCCTGTGGAAGAAGATCGCCTGCGGAACACGATTGACAAACTTTTGAAAATTGATAACTCAGCGGAATGCTATGACTACACACCTGTTGCTCATGATCGAGATGAGAAAAATAAACCCATTGAGCGTATCGTTATAAGAGACGGCGCAGTTGTTAATATTATAATGCTGAATGAAATCATATATCTTGAAGCGCAAGACGATTATGTTTCAATAGTCACCCCAAAGAAGAGTTATTTAAAAAACGATACTCTGGCAAGACTTGAGAAACTTTTACCGGAGTCAGATTTTTGCAGGATCCACAGGTCTTATATTCTTAATTTTAATTTTCTTGCCCGTATCGAACCTTACACCCGGGATTCAAAGGTAGCTGTACTTTCAAATGGAGTGGAGTTACCAGTTTCAAGATCCGGATATAACAAACTCTCTTCAATGCTCTAGACCGCTTCATGAGTAAAAGGATCGAAATCTAAAAAGTGAATATTTGCCTCAATTTTTTGTAATTTTACATTGATATTGAATGGTTACGCCCGGATCCTGACCCTGTTTGCCTGACTACCTGAGTCCTTGTTAAAAAATTTCAGGGAAACAGGACATCAGTAGCAGGAACAGGACAATCAGGGTCTTTTTCCTTAAGGCTTTCTTTGAATTAAGTCACTATCGTATTACCCCGCAAGCGGTATAGACTGCCTGCCGATGTACTGCAGTTTTCTGTGAAAGCTGCACAGACATAAAATAAAATGATTTTTGATGGTTACTTTAGGATGACAGGATGTGAATATTCTGATAGTTTGCTTTACCGGAATATTGAAATATGAGCTTGGTTAAACCTGTAAAATTTGAAAATCTTCTTATTGTTGAAGGACTTAATCTGGGTCATTCTATTGAAGTATTTCGAGCAGTTGAAACAAACTCTGAATATTTTGACGGTTTTGTTGCTCTGCACAGGGTACATCCCGGGGTTAAGGATCTCAAAGCCACAACTCAGAAATTATTCCGCGAGATGAAAGTTCTTCAGGCTCTGAATCATCCAGGAATACCACGCTATGAACATACTGGGAAAAGTGGAGACTCATATTTTTTTACACGGGAATATGTCTGGGGTAAAAGTCTCCTGCAGATGTTTCGTCAACTGCGTGATTTAAAAAAATTGATGGCTCCCCATCAGGCAGTTCTTATTGCTTTTGAACTTGCCCGGGTTCTCGAATATGCCTGGTCTGTGCGCCTGGACATTGACGGTCGTCGAATTTCACATCTGAATATTAATCCACGCAACGTAATTCTATCCTTCGATGGGGATGTCAAAGTAGCAGGTTTTGGATTAGAACCGGTATCTCTTAATGCCGCAAACCTTGAACGCTTTGATTTTCGTACTATTGGTTATATTGCTCCGGAAATAATATCAAAACCCTCCGATGACACTTCAGCGGATATTTTCAGTGTTGGGGCAATTTTATATGAAATGCTTACAGGGATGCCCGCATTCCTTGATAAAAATGCCAGAGCTGTTTTAAGTCGTATAAAAAAATCAACTTATACGCCTCCGGAGAGAATCATTCCGGGGATAGATCGCGAGCTCACTGCCATTATTTCCAAATGTCTGAGTATTGACCCTGCGGATAGGTTCCGATCTCCCGGTGAATTGGCGCGAATACTTGAGGGTTGGCTTAAAAAGAGACGTCCTGATTATAACAGACGGAATTTATCCAAACTAATTAAGGGTCTTTTCATTAACGATGTGAAATACGAAATAAAAGTATTTTATGATCTTTTTTACGACTGGCGCGGAGAAGGCGCTTCTTTGCTTAAAGCTGTACCGGTAATGCTTTATCATCGCTTTAATCAGACTCCCCGAGAGGTAACTGAGCCTCCGACTGTGGAGGATGAGGAAAAGACAAAAGAAATGTTTGGGGCTCCTGAACTGGACATTGAGGACAATGAGGAAACCCGTCTCCTTGGTGAGGATCCGGACTATTATAACGAAAAAAACGAGGCGGATTTCGAAAAATCAACCAAAATAGGTATTTTGCGAAAAGGCCAGTCTTTTGAACCGGAGAAAAAAATACGGGTTACTGATTCCACCGCTCTTCCAAGTCTTGATGAGGAAGAAACCCGCCTTGTGGATGATGACGACGATTTTCCCGGAATTACTCCGCAGGTTAAGCCTGCATCCAATATTGATCTCAACGAAGACGAGACAAGATTGCTTGATGATGAAACCAGCTCCAGATACGGGCGGAGACCTACACTGTATTTCAAAACAGATGAAAGTCTTTCTGAGCAATTTAAAAAAACTCTTGAGGAAAGTCGAAGACGTGACGCAGCTAATGCTTCTTCCGATGTTCCTCCTCCCAGTCGTGTCCCTTCACGATCTCCACTCCCTGCAGCATCTCCTGCAAGACAAACAAGGCCTTCGAATCCTCCACCACCAAAATCTGTGCCTCCACCACCTGTGCAACCCCCACCGCCTCAGCGTATTCATCAAGGACAGGTAGAAAGCAAATTTCAGGTAACAGACCGGACTAAAAACATCAGTGCAATGATTCTTACCGTTCTAATTGGTGGTACACTATTCTTTCTTACAATATGGCTCCTCACACGGTTTGCTTAGAACGTTTTTCGTAGAAAAACGTTCAACAGGCGGCAGCCTTTTTTTCGCAGAAAAAATGGCGAGAGCCAAAAAAGAGAAAAACGTTCTTTTCGATTTAAAAAATCTGGAATAAAAATTCCGGCACCTGTGGTTATTATCGCGATGCATGCGTTTTTCACCGGGTAAAAAACGTCATTCACCGAAGTTCTAACTTTTTACCGAAGAAAACATTGTACTGACCTAAGACATAACGAACAGTTAATTATTCAGGGTTATAAAAGTCTCATGGGCATCGGTAACTGGATGCTCATGAAAGGAACACCTATGAAAAAGAGCAGACTATTTTTTACAATTGCCGTCAGTATTCTTTCCCTCAGCTTTCTGATTTACTTCTCAGGTTGCTCCGCAGGGGCAAACGCAAATAATCGCGATGAAATAAAAATTGTGGAACAAGCTGTTAATGTTGTTACTGCAAAAAAACAGGATTACAGACCTGTTATTAAGACCGTTGGAAAAGCAGGTCCGGTTCGCGAAGTTATTCTGGGAATGGAAATGAGCGGGAAACTCATAAGTTTTAATCTGAATGCCGGCGATTGGGTTAAAAAAGGACAACCGGTGGCCAGGGTGAAAACCATTGGCCTGTGGTCTCAGCATAATCAAGCTAAATCAAGAGTGAATGAAATCAGTACCTCTCTTGAGCAGACTACGAGAGATTACAAAAAAATGAAGGAGCTCCGGAAACAAGGGGTAATAAGCCAACGCGATTTTGAATTATCTGAGCTTCAGTATAAAAGCCAGAACCTTCAACTTGAAACCGCCCGGGCGACACTTGGCCAAGTTAATGAAAGCCTTACAGGTACTCATCTCCTGGCTCCTTTTGACGGTCAGATAAGCTCAGTGCATCAGAATCAGGGAAATCTTGTAAGTGCGGGTAGTCCACTTGCAAGGTTGATTGATCTCAGCACTGTGCGGATCAAAACAGGGATAAGTGAATCTGATGTTATGAATGTTAAAGTTGGAGATAAAGTTGAAGTTCAAAGTGTGACCTGGGGCGGCCGTACCTGGGTTGGCGAAGTTAAATTTATCAGCCCTGCGGCGGATCCTGCTTCCGGAACTTTTCCCGTAACAATTGAATTTAAAAATAATATTGTAACTAATGGGACCGAGCAGCGCTGGATGATTAACGATGGGATGACCATGAAAATATCTTTCTTCAAGCCTGCTGTTAACGGATATATAATCCCCGTTGAGAGTGTTCTTGAGCGAAATGGGAAAAAATATGTATATGTAGTCTCAAAAAAGACTGCATCAATGAAATCTGTAACTCCCCTGATGATGATTGAAAACAGTTATCTGGTAACCGGGGATTTTGCTGACGGCTCAATGATCGTGGTTTCCGGTGCAGGTAAACTCCGCAACAACTCTATTGTAAAGACTGTTCCTCTCAAAACCGCTATTTAATCCGCTTCCTTCGCGGATTTCCCCCTTCAATCTCAATAAAACCCTGCACCGGAAATCAGTTTTTTAGACATTTTGCAGAATAAAAGGCTCGAAACGTGAAAACTGAATATTTTCATCCAGCCTTTGTAATTATGCATTTATATTGGATGTTTACGACATGCCACTGATGCTGATTTCCTGTTTGCCTGACTACCTGAGTCCCTGTTAAAAAATTTCAGATAAACAGGAAATCAGTAGCAGCAACAGGAAAATCAGGTAGGCAATTTCGCGCAGCGGAATGCTTTAGAGGGGCTCATTCTTGAAGATTTTCTTTAAACCGAGTCACAATCGTATTACTCCGCAAGCGGTCTAGTGTCCGGAAATTCAATTGTTTTCACGGTCGTGACCGAAGATCATCCTGAGGGAATTGTGGCTCACTTGCAGGGGGTACGAGACACTCAGAAATATTGTATGTCCATGATAGCGTTGAAAATAATGTTTGTAGATTTGAAACAGCTTCATCTCCGGCAGTTTTAGCAGCATTAATAATATTGAGATAACAAGGTGAAAGAGGAGCATCAACTGCCTTACCTTCATCGCGCCACCAGTAATACAGAGATTTCGCCGTCCAAAGATAATTAAAATCATAGCAGGTTGGGTTTGTACCCCAGGAGTAGATGTGAGGAAGGATGGCGCTTCCAGTGTAATTATCAATAATAATTTGCGCATTATCAAGGGCTGATCTGGCAGTATCCAGTCGCTCCATCCGCCAGGTCTGAAGAGTTTCATCAAGTTTAAGAGGATCATCTTTCCAGGTATCGGAATAGTCATAAAGTCCGTGAATCTGAGTTGCCCGGAGATAATTGATTTCTACCCCAATTAAAAAATCGTAGAAAATATTTGTGAAATCATGTGTTTCTGTGGAAAAGGAACTATTATCCGTAATCATTGTTAAATAATATTCAGATTGGTTTTCAGTGAAATCCAATAGTGGTTTTACATCAGATTCAAAACCTGTAAAATTCGTTTTTGTATCGACAAGGCCAATACGATCGGGCTGTGTCATCTGAAATGAGGATGGCATGTGAGTGGATCCTGTCTTTGTAATGTCATCCCAGGATTCCCATCCTTGCAGGTATGCCTGAGCATTTTTTTGTATAACATCCTGTGGGGATGCTCCGTTTACTTTTCCATAAATGTATGAATCAAGTTGGAAAATTGCATATTCAGTAATGAAATCAGCAATATCTTGAGGAAAATGTAACTTTTGAACGAGAAAATCTCGAAAACTGTCCTGATACCCCAGGGCCGTGTCAATGTTCCATGAGGACCGAGCCGCAACGGCATCATTGAGCCAGTACCCGAATTCCCACCCGGAAGAAAAGAAAAACTGCCCATCAATTCTATTTCCTGATCCTACCAGACCGGAATCTTCGTCCAGGGCAATTTCATGAAGATCCTTGTACCGATTGAGTGCATATACTGGAAGAAACAATGGAACATCAATATCGAAACTGACCCAGTAGGCTGTTTCAGGATACCAGATAACAGAACGCTCAGATGCTTCGTAGTACATGAAATCTCTAATAAATTCGAAATCAGTGTTCCCGTATGTAGGTGCCGGATCCGAAAGTGAATAATGTTGAACAGTGTGAGGCAATGCGCCCATGGCAGGGTTTGAATAGTGAACTAGAAAATTATAATTTATATCGTTTCCTGTGAGCGGATCCGCATACCCTTGTGCCGTCTGATTCGAGCTACAGTGTACTTTTATCCAGACAGGAGTGCCGTTATGGTCGTTTTTAAGATAAAGCGAGAGGGCATCATATAATTGAATGGTCTCAGCGGGATCACCATGAGTGAATTCACTGTTTCCCGCTTCCGTCATCAAGTAATCAAAACCAGCCTGCATCAGCCAGTCTACGCTTGACTCCAGCTCCATTATTCTTTCTTCCAGTGGGGCTTCAGCATTTCTGACCAGTCGGAATGCATTTTGCTGAGCAAGGGAAATTGGCACATCTACACCTGCTTTCAGGTTATAGTCATGAGCCATGGAAACAAGTTGAGTGAGGCGACTTAGCCGTAAGTCACTTCTACTGAATGCCTCCCAATCAGGAGATTCAAGAAGAACCCAGTGAAGCATATTCAGACCATTTGCAAGGGCCCAGATGAGGGTATTTTCCCAGAGAATAAGCTGTTGCTGAAAGCTTGTTTCATCTTCCATTGATGAGAGTCCCCAGCCATTAAGTACGTGGGCCAGTTCGGTGGGGTGCATTGTGTGTATGTGGATCCCTCGTCGTGTCCATCGCGGTGAGGATGAGGTGTTGAATATAAAACGTGGATCTCCCGGTTGAAGTTGAGGTATTACCGGTTTTAATGGATGCAAAAAGGCAAACCCCGCATTTTCAAGTAATGCCAGCAGACCATATGATGTCCCGTTTCCGTTGATGCATGAACTACACGCGCCAATGCCAATTCTGGTAATTCCTTCGACAACTTCAGTGCTGACAATCCATGAATCCTCTCCGATACTTCCAATAAGTTCTTCGGGAATTACCTGTGTAGCATGGTCTCCCGTATAAATGACTGTGGAGCCAGCAGGAACTTTTAATGGAATGGTCTCAGTTATTTCAACACGGTTGATATCGCCAATTGCTTGCCCTAACAGGGAAGAGACTTTTAAGGCCAGGGCATCCGGTAACTTTATAGATTTTATTATAATAATTCGGCTTTCTTCAATGTTATTGACATTATTCGAGTTGTTGGATGTATTGGTATTATTTTGTGAATTGTTGTTATTTGAGACCTTGTCACTGGAGCAATTGGAAAGCGTAATAAATAAAAAAAAGGTTAAAAATAATTTCATTTTGCTCACTTTCAAAAAATAAAGAAATGCTCAATAGTATTAAGAATATATTACATAAAATCTTAAAAACGCAGGATAAAAAACTCCTCACACAAAATTAACATTTAGCATATATATAGTTATACTGAGCCTATTGCTGATCCGCTCAATCGCATTGGGGCTAAATTATTATATTAAAAACGCTTTTCGGTTTTCCGACAGTTCCGTTGAATTTTTGAGTGAAAGTTAAAGTGGCGAGTCTGGCAACCGATAAATGATGAAGGTGGATCTTGGAATGATTCACTTCTTAATGTATATTCCTTAAATAGTTACTGTCCTGTAATACCGAAAATCAAATTTTTCGCCGATTTTTGGCTCAGGATAGTAACCGCAAGGTGTTGAATTTATTACTAGTGGCTGGATAGAATTTTTAATAAAATTCTTCGCGAAGCGAATTTCCGGACACGAACTAAATGCCGACCGTTTTCGGTTAAAAGGACAGAGCTTTTCTGGTGTTTTTTTCTTTAAATTTCAAGATATTTTGAAGTTTCAATCTATTTTATTTGAGCCAGAACGCTTCCATTTGTTTATGGAAAATAAACTGCTGAGTTTGAATTGAGGTATGCTGATGACTGGTGAAGTAGCGGAAATTGGATGGACTCCGAATGTAATGATCGTTGATGATCAACTGGAGTCCCTTGAACTTCTTGGAGAGCTTTTGAAACGGCGGGGGTATGTTATAACCCAGCTTAGTAGTGGGGTTGAGGCTCTTGCAAGATTGCTTGAATTTATTCCCGATCTTTTCATTCTTGACATCAACATGCCTGATATGAATGGATTCGATGTTGCAGAATCCATCAGGGATCGCATGGGTATCAAGGATATTCCAATTCTTTTTCTCAGTGGTGAGAAAGATCTGGGCAGTAAAGTGAAGGCTTTCAAACATGGTGCTGTCGATTATATTACCAAGCCCTTTCAGGTTACTGAACTTATAGCCCGGGTAGACATTCACCTTCGGATCCGCAAACTTCAGAAGGATCTGGCAGAGAGGAATCAATTTCTGGAGCAGATGGTAATGGCTCAGGTCAAGGAGATCAGTGAGTCTCAAATCGCTACTATTGCGGCTTTAGCAAAACTCGCGGAAAGTCGAGATGATGACACTGGAAAACATATTGAGCGTGTGCAAACGTTATGTCATATGATCGGTGAGAAACTCGCTTCTTATGAGAATTTTCGTCATCAGATCAATGAAGACTTTCTTGCAAACCTATACCATGCAAGCCCTCTCCATGATATTGGCAAAGTTGGAATTCCCGACGCAATTCTCCTCAAACCAGGGAAATTAACTCCGGAAGAGTTTGAAACAATGAAAACTCATGCAGCATTGGGGGCCAGAACTCTTGAAGAAGTGCATTCAAAGTATCCTAAAAACACGTTTATAAAGATGGGAATAGAGATCGCCAAATGCCATCATGAAAAATGGGATGGGAGCGGATATCCTCAAGGGCTTACGATGGAACAGATCCCACTCTCTGCGAGAATTATGGCAGTTGTGGATGTTTATGATGCTCTACGGTCTAGAAGACCATATAAAGAACCCATGACTCATGAGAAAGCTATTGGAATTATATACGAAGGAAGTGGCAAACATTTTGACCCTCGTATAATTAATGTTGTAAAGTCGATTGAAAACGATATTCGGATTACCCGGGATCTCATGGCAGAGTAACATTCCTCCTTACTGACCTTGAAAATAATCAGAGGAACTTGACACCTTACAAATGTAAGGTATTATGTGCTGATGATTTTTCTGAACGTTCGGACACCTTATTCTTTACTTTATGGAGCCATGACAAACGCTGAACTTTCGGAAATGGCGGCTTCCATGGGGATGCCGGCTATTGGATGTGCTGATAACGGCAATTTCTACGGACTTTTTGATTTCCGGGATAAATGCCGGGCGCGTTCAATAAAACCTGTAACCGGTGTAAATTTCCTGCGAAAAGACGGTAATTTGATTCTGTTTGCTCGTAATTACAACGGGTTTCGCCAACTCAGTTCTCTTTTGAGTGCAATTAATCTCAGAGATAGAAACAGCGAACCTGAATCCATTGATCTTATTCCCTATATAACAAGCGATGTTGTCTGTATCACGGACATTGAGTCGATTATCAGTGTTTTGCCTCCTTCGACTCTAATCTGGTATCCACTTCTCTTTCCACGAATAGATTCCCTCAAGAGAGCTCAAAGCATGGGGATTCCTCCCGTTGCTGTTCCTGAAATATCCTGGGGGACAACACTTGATTACAAAGTTCATTGTATTCTCAGGGCCATTGACAATAACTCAATTTACACGCCTCCAGTTAAAATGCCACCGTCTCCGGAACGCTGGAAAGCTATGTTTTCCTTTTCCCCTGCTTCTATTAATGCCACCTATCAGATTGCAGACCTTTGCGATGATTTTTCCATGGATCAGGGCACTATATTTCCTCGACTTTCTGGAAACAGTGCCGAAACCCTTCGTATTAACACTATTGATGGAGCTATGAAACGCTATGGGGAGCTTTCCGAAGCGGTCATCGAACGCATTGAGTACGAACTAAATATAATAAATAAAAAGGGTTTTGCAGACTATTTTCTCATTGTTCAGGACATCGTAAGTAAAGCTTCCAGAACCTGCGGAAGGGGAAGTGGGGCTGCTTCCATAGTTTCATACTCACTTGGAATAACTAATGTTGATCCCATCCGTTATAATCTGTTTTTTGAGCGATTTCTAAATATGGAGAGGGTGGATCCTCCTGATATTGATGTGGATTTTGCGTGGGATGAAAGAGATGCCATTATTGACAGCGCAATGGAAAAATATGGCCGTGAGCACTGCGCAATGGTTTGTAATCACGTACATTTCAAACCAAAGAGTGCTGTTCGTGAGGTTGCCAGAGCTTTTGGCATTCCCGATGGCGAAATTACCGCCATGCAGAAGGCTCTATCGAGGCATGGTCGTGACCACGGTCGGCGTCCCTGGTCCGAGCGTTTTTACACGACAACTTCCTTCGAATTAGATTCACCATGGGATGAAATTACTTCTGTTGCTCAGAGGCTTAATCATTTCCCGAGGTATATCAGTGTCCATCCCGGCGGAATGGTTATTACACCGGACCCAATTTCTTCCAGAGTCCCCGTGGAAATGGCTCCCAAGGGGGTCCCGATAATCAACTGGGAGAAGGACTGGACCGAAGAGGCGGGGCTTGTTAAAATTGATTTACTTGGCAATAGAAGCCTTGCGGTTATAAGAGATACACTTGAAAATATTCGTGAGAACGGTATTGAGATTCCAGAGTCTTTTCGTGACCCCGCTCTTGATCCGGAGACTATCAACCTCATGGCCCGAGGGGAAACCATGGGAGTTTTTTATGTTGAATCTCCTGCCATGCGTCAACTTCAGCGTAAGACAAAACATGGTGATTTTGAACATCTGGTTATACATTCTTCTATTATTCGACCCGCAGCTAATAAATACATAAACGAGTATGTGGCACGCTTGAGAGGGAAAAAATACAAGCCGCTCCATCCTGTTTTAGAGAAAATACTTTCCGAAACTTACGGAATCATGTGCTACCAGGAGGATGTTTCGCGCACAGCTATGGCTTTAGCTGGGTTTTCCGAAGGCAAAGCTGACAATCTCCGGCGGATACTTTCTAAAAAGAATAAGGAAGTCAAATTACGCGAATATTATATAGATTTTCGAGAGGGCGCGATCTCGCGAGGTATTTCCGAGGACGTTATTACTGAAGTCTGGAACATGATCCTTTCCTTTGACGGGTATTCATTCTGCAAGCCCCACAGTGCTTCATATGCCATGGTTTCATTTCAGAGTGGTTACCTGAAAACCCATTTCGGGGCAGAATTTATTGCTGCCGTTTTGTCAAATATGGGTGGTTTCTATTCCCCTTCGGCATATGTCAGTGAAGCTCGTCGATTGGGTGTGCGCGTTGCACCACCGGATGTCAATGAAAGTCAGTGGAAATATCGCGGGAGCGGCGGCGTTTTAAGAATCGGTTTTATGGCCATCAGTGAGTTGAGGCAGGATACGGCAAAGCGCATAGTACGCATGCGAGAAACTGAAGGCCCCTACACTGATTGCGATGATTTTATTCGTCGAGTTCAACCCTTTCCAGCGGATTTTGAACTTCTAGTCAACCTTGGTGCTCTGGACAGCATTTCAAATAGTCAGACAAGACAGGAGATCCTCTGGCATTATGCCCTCCGCGATAATTTCAACCCATCTAAACCCACGCTCTTCCACGAGGAATTCCCGGTTCCCGGTAAAGCATCTCGTCCAGTTCCTCTTCGTCAGCAGAGGCAGTTTTTTTTTGAAAAATGTGGATTTCTTGCGGATGAGCACCCCCTTGTACTCTTTGATATTCCAGCTTTTATTCGTCGACAATGCATCAAAGCAATAGATCTTGAGCATCATATCGATCGTTTTGTCACTGTAATGGGTTGGCCTGTAACCCGTCGTGTTTTGACAACCATCAAAGGCGAAATGATGGAGTTTGTGTCATTTGAAGACGAAACTGCGATTTACGAGACAGTTTTATTTCCCGAAATGTATGGAAAATACGGTGATGATGTGGCTTTCCTGCGACCTTTTGTTGTAAGTGGTACTGTAAAAAGTGAATTTGGTGAGATTTCGCTGATAGTGGAGCGAGTCGAGAAAATCTGAATAGTTGGGTCTAGACCGCTTCATTAGTAAAAGGATCGAAAAGTGAAAAGTGTATGTTTTCATCAACCATTTGTAATTATGCTTTGATGTTGAATGCTTATGACCTGATCCTGATCCTGTTTGCCTGACTACCTGAGTCCCTGTTAAAAAATTTCAGATAAACAGGAAATCAGTAGCAGGAACAGGAAATCAGGGGCTCTTTCCTGAAGCATTTCTTTAAAATAACTCACAATCGTAT
>JAHJMN010000143.1 GCA_018821305.1 Myxococcota bacterium | reverse complement strand
ACAACCATTTGTTATTATGCATTGATGTTGTATGTTTATGACCTGATCCTGATCCTGTTTGCCTGACTACCTGAGTTCCTGTTAAAAAAATACAGGAACACAGGAAATCAGTAGCAGGAACAGGACAATCAGGGTCTTTCTACTGAAGGCTTTCTTTGAATTAACCCGGGTTTAACAGGCTAATTCGTAAAGTAGGTCTTTTTTGTCAATATTACGCCCATATAGTGTAAAAAAATTAATAAAATCAATTGGTGGTTTTTCAAAAAGCCATTTGTAGTGCCATACTGGCATATGCCAATATTGACAAAATTTTTTCCCTGATATAGGATGTTTTCAGTCATTTCCCACTGTTTTTTCCTGAAAAATCACAAAAAAGTGCAAATGTAGTGCCTGACGAAAATTTTTGCCCTTCTATCTCATTGAAATACCACATATATTATTTTGGCCTGTTAAACTCCGGCTAAGTAACAATCTTATTTCTCATCACTTTGAGATTTCGATCCTTTTACACTGCTAGCGGTATAGAAGGATTACCCCCATGTGTAAAAATGCTATAATATGGCCAGATTGTAGTAGTTATGGGGTGGAAAAGCGAAACTCAGGGCGGTTTTTCATTTTAATGAGGAAGTATGAACCACCTCCAAGGGCAGCAGCCCCAACACCAATGGCTGTCCAGAACCACCATTTTTTGTAGACTGGAGTATCATCGGTACATCGCCCTGCGATACATGTACCTTCTCCGCAATCACGATCAGAAAAACATTTCTTATCTTTTTCACGGACTGTTGCGAGATCAATTACTTTTTTCTGATTAAATACTTCTTTGACAACTTCTTTATTGAGATCTCCGATTACAGCGTTTCTTCGTCGAACACGCTTGTGCCAAACATTCAGTTTCATATTGTACCAGGAAACTTCAGTATCATTGGCATTAGCCCTGAGGATAATAATATTATCAACTCGTACTTTCCGGGCAATTTCAAGAATACCTTCGGGCACACTTGACTTATTTACTAATTGATTGTCAATAGTGTCGAGTGTATGAAAAAATGCCTTCGAATTTGCAACAGGAGTTGTTTTAAAATCCACTACTGTTTTCTCAGCACTTTTAACTTCAACTTCCTGAAAAACAGGATTAAAGCCCAATCGTCCAAAAGCAACGGAATGCCTACCCGGGGCGATATCTTCTATAATTGCTGGAGTTGTGGTGATCAGGTGACCATTAATGAAAACGAAACCTTTAACCGGACTGTTAACAATCAGTGTACCGCTGCCAGCTTTTGTTGGTTCTATGGAAGAGGAAAATAACTTTCCAATAGCTTCCTGTTTAAAAACACTCTTTGGTTGAGGGTACATTGGAAAAAGACTATATGCACTGCGGAACGAGCCTTTTGCATTCTCAGTAAGAGCATCAAGAGCCTGTGCACCACCAAGGTAATAGTAGGCAATGGAAAGTCGTCTTCTTATTTTATATGTAAGACCGTATTTTGTGATTAAATCCTTAAAGCCGTTTACTGTGGATTGAAGTAACTTAACTGCTTTAGGATATTTGCCTTTTTTGAAAAGTTTGACGCCTTTTTTATATTTATCTTTATAAACTGCATCCCATTCTGCTTTGGGAATAACTGCATCGGATTCGATAAAAGGCACTGCGATGATGGATGATTTTTTTGCGAGTTTTTGCCCTATTTCCACTGCCATCATTGACAAAGTTTTATAATATTCGTCAGGTGAAATAACAATGAAAAGATGGGTTCCACCCGGTTTTCGACCATCTTTCTTTTTAACGGTTTCTTCTTTTCCGTCTCCATCGTCTTCGCTGTCAGATTTATTCTGGGCAAAAGCACCAGAGGAAAAGAAAAGTATTATACTTGAAAAAATGATATATCTGTTAATCATGTTTTTACCTGTCAATCCGGGTCTACAATAAGCCATTTACTACCAACACGCTTCATCTTGAAACTCTTTGAGTCAGAATACTGTAAAACGGCGGTATTTTCCCTTGTAATAATCGGAGTATCTTTTGCTTTTTCAAGGTCATTGAGTAACTGTTTTATTTCGGGATTCTTCAGACTGAAAATCTGTGCGAGTTCGGTTTGTTTTATACTGAGCCGGTAATCTTCCACAAGTAATGACGAAATAATGTCTATTCTCTGAAATTTTAATGCTTTAATGAACGATTTGACCGTTTCCTCCGGTGTGGATGAGGAATATACGGGAATCATTAAACCAGTAAAAAACCATTTTCCATCACGAAAAACCATACTCATCGTGTTTGAAGATGTAGTCACAGAAGTGAAAAACTTTTTATCTGATTTACTTGATATCTTTACAGGTTTCCTGTCAGGCTCCTTTGAGAACATTACAAGGGTGGAGGCAGAGTATCGTTTTAGAACAGGAGTCGCTACGTACTTTTTGATTCCAGCCTTATCATGCTTTTTCCAGGCTTTTGTAAAGTTGTTATAAGTAGAGTAAGCGTCCTGATTGCCCGTACAGGCTAACAGAAGGCTCATTGACGCGATGGAAATAATTATAGAATATCTGCTCATTTGTTCATATACTGTTTTGCAAAAAATTCTCTCAGAGTGAGACTCGGGAAATTCATGTATGATTTATTATATACATCGATGGCTCTTTTTTCGTTTGAATCAAGTGCGCTAATTGCATTGATCATGCGTCGCAGATTAATCCACTGTTTTGCTTCAAACAGTTTCTGAAGTTCGGAAAGAAGTTTTTCTTTAAGTTTCTTTTCAGTTTCAGGCCATTCTTTTTTAATTTTGCGATCAAGTTTTTTTACTTTTGGTATTTCAACTTTCAGTGCGAGGAAAATACTCAATGCCGAATTTTCTGTATCTTCAATCAGTGTGTCCGGAGAAGAGAAGGCTTTAGTATACGCAGCCCAAAGTTTTTTGACATCTGTTTCTTTGGCCCTTACCCAAAGGGGAGGCGTTGGATACACTGGCAGGAACCCGAGTAAATCCTTCAGGGTCATTTTAGCTTTTTTAGCACGTCTTGATTTGTAAAAATCAATCATTGTCTTGAAAGAGACAATATTCGGATCGTTTGGGTTGATCGCTGCGAAGGCAGTATGTGTTCTCTCGAGAAAATCAATTTTATCATGATATTTATCAAGATATCCAAGAGAAAAGACGGTGTTTTTCAGCTCTATTGTTGATTTTTCGAGTAACTCAGGTTTGGTATCTTTGTGTGCTTTAATACTCATTAAAAGTTCTATTGCACTGGTACCGTCTCCTACGGGCGTTTCAGGAATGAGATTTTTCTTATCTTTTATAAGAGCATCAATTCCAGAATTAAGCTCAGAAATGGATAACTTGGTGTTCAGAACAAACTGTGGCGGAGGTGCGGGCTTAATTCCTTTGAGAACAGCTTCCATTTTATCGACGGAATCAGGAGTAAAATGCTTTTTATAGAGATATTTATTTGCACCGAAGATACCACCGGCAACAGCAGCAGCTACAAAAATAATTCCAACAATTCCCCATACCATCTTACTTTTGCGTCGTTTTTCTGAAGCCTCAATTTCGGCCTGCTCGCGCTTTGCTTCCGCAGCTTTTATATCTTCCACCTTTACAGCCTGAAAAACTCCTGTTTGACCTGTTCTAACAGAAAACTTTCTGCGATCTTCAGCACTTAAAGCAACCTGGCCGTCACGGTATTTTTCTTCCAGGGTCTTATCCTGATCAGATATATTTCCAGTGCCTTCCTGGACTTTCATGAGTTCATCAGCTTTTACCGGAGCCGCTTCTTCTTGTTCTTCCCCTTTTTTAAACCACAAAGTCTCTCGGAATCCGCCTTTTCGTCTTCGCCGAGGAGAACGGGAATCGCCTTCATCTTCAGGTTCACCCTGTGGTGATTGAGCAGATTCGGGAGCTGTCGGAGCCGCTGCGGGAGCGGCAACAGGTGCAGCAAAAGGATCAGGCGCAGCAACAGGTGCGGGAGCGGCAACAGGCGCGGCCACCGCTTCAAAAGATTGAACTGCTGAGGGAGAAGGGTCTCCAATTCCAAAAGCGGCCTTCATTTCTTTAACGAAGAAATCAAAATTAGATATCCGCGAATTGGGGTCTCTTGCGAGACCTTTGAGTGCAAATTCATCAAAGGAACCAGGGAGATCTGGACGAATTGATGTGGGAGCAGGTGGCGTAGCAGTTCGATGTTTTTCAACCAAAACAGCTGGATCTCCATCAATGTATGGCGGCATTCCACAAACCATATAATATAACATGCAGGTTAGATTATAGATGGCGCTTGGTAAGCCTGGCTCTAAACCGGATGCCTGCTCCGGAGACATGAACCAGGGATCTCCGAATATTCCAGGTAGAAGCATCTGTGCTATTCCAAAACCACCAATATTAACTGTTCCATCCGGTTGGAGATAGATATTTGATGGTCCTATCTCTCTATGGAAAACCCCATAGGAAGATGCATCTCTGAGGATACGAGCCATACTTTCAATGTATTTAAGCGCTTCATCGGAAGGAATTACACCCTGTGCAATTCGAACACTCAACTGGGTTCCCGATGGTATCCGGTTAACAACATACAGTCGTCCATCCGGGAGTACATTCATATGGATTGCACCAATACAGTTCTTTATACTCGAGATTGTTTGAATTTCTTTTCTGGCGCGGTCTATTGCTGCCTGATCCGGTAAAATACCTGGTCGGACGATGAATACATGAACACTTGCGCCGGAGTTTTTATCCGTTGCCTCATATACGACTCCAGAAGGTTTTTCCTCAACAGAATTGCCAAGAACAAATCTGCCATCCAATTCATAGGTCTGCTGATCAGCCATCGGTACCTCCGATTTACATTTATTCAGAACTTGCGTTTGCAAATTCAGCTAAGGATAATTCGTTTATGTCATAAGGTCAAGATCACGCTTCCTGAAATACACGTTTTAAGAGAATTTTTACAAAAAATCCATTATCATGCACCGTTTTTTAAGTATGGAAGTATCTTTATAAGTAAAAAATGGATCAATTGAGATCTCCCTTGAAAAACCAAGATAAATTATAGTACAGCACTCAGGGGGTGAACAATTTACAGAAATTTACTATTTTTGGAAAAAATTAGAATTCCGGGGGGAAAATATTTTGTTTTTGATCCTTTAAACCCGAAACGGTCTGTATAAATGAATAAAAATTGATTTCCACGATAAATAGTGGAATATTAGACCGCTTTAGCAAAGCGATATCCAGGAAATTAAGATTTTCCGGAAGATAATGGATTCTGAATATGAAAAAAATTACATTTTTATTGATATCAATATCAATAGTTCTTCATTCTCCTGCGGTTTTGGGTACCAGAAAACCTGGAGATAAAATTACTGTGTCCAATAATGAATTCATCATCTGGGGTGGAGCGCAAACCGCGGTAATGCCAAAGGGTTGCAGTACTTCTCCGGATGGTAAATATCTTTTTGTAAGTAATTTCGGTCAGAAAAATATAAAAACTATCAGTGTATATTCAACACCTGAACTTAAATTTATTAAGTACATCGCGTATAAGGGTAATTCAATTGAAACTATTGTATCATCCGATTCCAAGACTCTTTACTCAACCAATATGTACGGTGGTTGGTTGGATTTGGTTGATATTCCAACTTTAAAGCATATTAGAAGAGTAAAGGTTGGGGGTTTCCCAAAAATGATGCTTCTGAACAGAGCCAATACAAAAATGTATATGACTCAATGGGAAGGGGCAGGGTTTGCGGAAGTAGATCTCGGTACCTGGAAGGTTGCCTATAACTACATAGGTTACAAAAATCCAAGAGGTTTAAACCTGTCAAAAGATGAGAAATCATTGTATATAGCCAACAACGCAGGAAAAAATGTAACTGTTGTGGATTTGTCCGGGAAATTAAAGAAAAATAAAAGACGACCTTATAGAATAATTAAAACCGGATCCGGGCCTAGACATACGGCTATCAGCCCTGACGGTAAATATCTGTATGTTAGTATACTTGGGACATCGGTCATTTCTGTAATAGATACAGCTACAGACAAGATCATCAAGAATGTGCCAGTTGGAAATAAACCTAAGACTATCGAAATTTCAAGAGATGGGAAATTTATTTATACTGCTGACTATACCGGTCACAGCATGACTGTAATGGATACAAGTACATATCAAACTCAAATTCTTCCCCTTGATATTGTTCGAGCAAGTGGCCTGACTGTGAGCCATGATGACCGATTTATTTATGTGACCGGATGGTGCAGTGATGATGTTTGGGCAGTTTATAGGGTTAAACCCGGAGAGACAGCTCCCTCCAAATGGGGACCTACAATTAAACGTCGTCCCCTGAACCGCAAATCCAAACGCGATTGGTATGGGTGTACTATTAAATAGTTTGTGTCCTGTTATTCCCTTCGCCATGAAATCTAAAAAGTTTCTAACAGAACACAATAATTTCAATGTCTTCAATCTCAATGTCCTGTTCGATGTAAACTTGAAAAGTACGTGTTTCAGGACATAAGTTATATAATAAATGTCAATATTATCTGCACTTTTACTCGGTTTGCTTCAAGGATTGACAGAGTTCCTTCCCGTTTCGTCAAGTGGTCATCTGGTTGTTCTGGAGAAAATTCTTCATATACAGCCATCTATTGCTTTTAATGTTTTTCTCCACCTCGGAACTCTCGGCGCAATAATCTTTTATTATCGTGATATTATAATGGATCTTATCAAATCTTTTTTCTTGTTCATATTAAGAAAAAACGTTGAGAGTACGTCTGTTTTATTAATCTTTCATATAGTCTTAGCTACCGGTGTTACTGCAATTATTGCTCTAACTTTAAAAAATCCTATCGAAAAAATGTTCATGGGCTCAAGTCCATGGCTTTATCTCAGTGGGGCTTTTACATTTACTGCGGTCTTACTGGTTATTACTTCAAAAATACGTCCACGTGATGTTACCATGACCTGGAAACATGCATTAATACTCGGAATTGTGCAGGGTTTAGCAGTCACACCGGGAATTTCCAGAAGTGGTTTTACAATCTGTGCAGCCCTCTTAATGGGTATTTCACCCGTTGCTGCTGCTCGTTTTTCATTTCTCATTGCTATTCCCGCTGTTGCTGGAGCTGGAATTCTGGAGGGCAGAGCGATTTCCTCGGTTTCAAACCCGCTGCACCTCATTTCCGGCGTTGCCCTTAGTGCAATTGCTGGTTTTTTCAGTTTAGTGTTCCTCGTAAAAATCGTTGAAAAGGGCAAAATAAGGATATTTGCATGGTATCTCTTCCCCCTTGCGGCTTTTTGTATGACTGTTTTTCTTTTCCCCTCGTTATTCTCTTTTTAGATCGTGTCCTGAGTAAAAGGATTGTGACTCGGTTTAAAGAAATGCTTCAGGAAAGAGCCCCTGTTTTCCCCTTGCATTTTTGCAAAGCAAAAATTGCCTCCCTGTTACTGCTACTGCCTTCCTGGTTAGTTTTTATTAAAATGTTTTTTTTCATAACAATATCAAATAGTACGCATTAACCGAACAGTATTGGTCATAGTTAAAGAAAGTCACGATTGCTGATTTTGAATAGTATATCTTCGGCCCAGTTTACTAGTTTGAGAAGTTGCTGATCATCAGGCCATGTTTTGCGGATAAAAGAAAGATTAATTCGGAATTCACCAATAAATCCTGCAGCATTTTCAATTTCTGGATTTGATAACTTATCCAGGGATGAACTCACACACATTATATAATCATACATCAGTTTCTTTTTAGAGAATCTTTCCAGAACAGTTCCCTTCCACCGACTTTTTCCCAGATGAGGAAGTTCGTGGAAAAGGTCATCAGGCAGGGGAGTTGAGTCATCGCCATCCCAGGAAGTACGTTTTTTTACATGAGGACATACTGCCACACAGGTTTCGCATCCAAAAAAACGCCCATTCCACTCCCGGCGTAAATCTTCCGGTGGAGCCTCACGAATTTCCGTTGAATAATAACTTATGCATTTTGTAGAATCAACGGTTCCATCCCCAGTGAGAGCTTTTCCGGGACAGGCATCAATGCATTTCCTACAATCGCCGCAACTATGATGATCGGTATTATGAAGCGTATTGTCTATCTCAAGATCCGTAAGAATTTCTGCAAGATAAACATTGGGGCCAACACCGGGTACAATGAGGTTTCCACTTTTTCCTATCCAGCCGAGCCCTGCTTTGACAGCGGCTTCACGTTCGGGAATAGGAAACGAATCAACTAAATAAAAATATTTACCACCAAAGTTTGTTTTTAGTTCTCTTGTGATACGTGAGAGAGCAAGGGACATCCTTGAATGATAATCTTTTCCAAGGGCATATGAAGCAAATCGGCCAGTGGAATCAATACCAATCCCATAAGATGCGGCAAAACTGATAACTCTTTTTGTATAGGGAATAAAATAGGCAGGATTGGATCTGAGTGAGTAATTGCGAGCGAGATAGCTCATTTTTCCATGGTAACCGCAACGTATCCACTTAAGTAAAGTATATTCTATATCATATGGGGGCGTTGATACTCCCCATGCGTCAATTCCAAGGTTTTGGCAACAGGTTTCTAAAACTTTTTTAACTGCATCTTGATCAAGAGCCATATCCAGACCGATTTCGGTTTAAAGGATCGAGAGTCTATTATGGTTAAGTTCGAATTTCAATATATTTTCTATATCTGACGCATTCTTAAAGTACCCAAATGGTCTGAAAACATATGATATTATATTAAGGATTACAATAACCATTGAAGATCACATTTTCAGTAAAATTTGAGTTAAAGCAATAATAAATGTATTCTCCTGTGGGAAAATCCGCCCCTTGGTGGGTGGAAAACTGGAGGAATCGGATGCCCGCAAAGAAAGCGACACAAAAAAAACTTAAAGTAATCATAGCTGGTGGAGGCACAGGGGGACATCTTTATCCTGGTATCGCTTTAGCCGAAAGCTTCAAAAAAATTGGAGCTGAAGTTCATTTTGTGGGGAGCAAAAGAGGAATTGAAACGCGTGTTGTGCCGAGGGAAGGCTATGACCTTCATCTTATTCCTGTTAAAGGACTCAAAGGCGGTAGAGTTATAGGCACAATTCTTGGATTTTTAATACTTCCGTTAGCTTTTTTCAAATCCATATGGATACTATTGAGGGTTCGTCCACAGATTGTTGTTGGGGTGGGCGGATATGCATCCGGACCTCTAGTGATGACCGCTACAATGTTGTTTTTCCGGACTTTTATCCTTGAACAGAATACCAGGCCGGGAATCACAAACAGAATTCTGGGCAAATTTGTGAGGCGGATTTACGCTTCGTTTAAAGAAAGTGCTGGTTTTTTTCCTGTAAACCGGTTCATTCCGGCGGGAAATCCTGTCAGAGAAAACATTGTTGAAAGCATAAAGAATGCCGGGTTATCCGAGGCGCACACTGAATGTAATGTGCTTGTTTTCGGTGGTTCACAGGGCGCGCATGCGATTAATAAAGCTCTAATTGATGCGGCCACAAAACTATCTGAATTGAATATAAAAATCAGGCATCAAACAGGTAAACTGGATCAAACTGAAGTAAAATCTGCTTATGGAAAAGCTGGCATTAAAAGTGAAGTGTCTGAATTTATATATGAAATGCATGATGCGTACAATGAAGCAGATGTGATTATCTGCCGTGCGGGAGCGACAACTCTTGCAGAATTGGCAATTGCAGGCAAGCCAGCAATACTTATACCATATCCATACGCCGCGGACAATCATCAGGAACTTAATGCTCTATCTGTTGAATCCGCAGGAGGCGCTGTTTGTATCACAGAACGAGACCTTACGGTACAAGTGCTGATAGAAACTTTAAAAAAACTTACTATGGATCAAGTACTTCGGGAAGAAATGTCCCGGAAAATGACGGCTCTGGCAAAACCTCAGGCCGCATCTGATATCCGTGATGATATGCTTAAATTTTTAAAAAACTATTCTGAATACACTACCTTATCGGGTGATGGAGTAAACAAATGAGCAGGCCTCAGAGACTTTTCAGGGAAAGAGTACGAAAGATTCACTTTATTGGTGTAGGGGGTATAGGAATGAGTGGTATCGCAGAGATTCTTATTGATCTTGGATACACAGTTACTGGAAGCGATCTAAGAAAAAATGAGAACACTGAGCGCCTCGAGAAAAAAGGTGCGACAATTTTTGAAGGACATCGAGGTGAAAATGTAGTCAATGCTCATGTGGTAGTAAAATCCAGTGCCGTACGGGATGATAATCCAGAAATTATTATGGCCAGAGATCTTAAAATTCCTGTAATTCCACGGGCAGAAATGCTTGCAGAACTTATGCGATTTTCCGACGGGATTGCCGTAGCGGGTACCCACGGAAAAACAACTACAACTTCTTTAATGGCGACAATATTGCAGGAAGCACAAGCAGAAGCGACGGTCATAATAGGCGGAAAACTCAATTCTCTCGGTTCAAATGCAAAAACCGGGACGGGTAAAATTATGCTCGTTGAGGCGGACGAAAGTGATCGGAGTTTTCTATTTTTGAGACCAATGGTAAATATTGTTACTAATATTGATCAGGAGCATATGGAAAACTACAGTGATTTTAATGACTTAAAGCACTGTTTTAGAAGTTTTATGTCCTCCGTTCCATTTTATGGGTTTAATATAGTATGCGCCGACAATGAACACCTGATGAATGTCGCTCAGACGGTACATCGCAAAATTGTAACCTATGGTCAATCTATTCACGCTAATTACAGAGCGGAAAACCTTGAAACAGACGGGCTCATGAGTACCTATAATGTAAGTGCACATGGAAAAGAGGTCGGGAAAATTGAAATTCATATTCCAGGACGTCATAACGTTCTTAATTCCCTTGGCTGTGTTGCTTGTTCTCTGGAATTAGGGTTGCCTTTTGAATCCATTGCAAAAGCTCTCAAGGAGTTTGAAGGTGTTGACAGAAGGTTTACAATCAAAGGTGAGTATGGCGGCATTCTGGTGGTTGATGATTATGGCCATCATCCAACGGAAATTATGGCCACACTGGAAGCTGCTCGTCTGGGTTACCCGGATCGCAGGATAATTGCAGTATTTCAGCCTCACAGATATTCCAGAATTGTTAATTTGTTTTCGGAATTTTCCCGTGCCTTTGTTAATGCTGATTTGATATTTGTTTCAGAGATATATGGAGCCGGGGAACCTCCGCGAGAAAATGTTAATTCCCGTAGATTGGCTGACTCAATTTCCAGAAGTTCCAGGAGGACGGCAATATCTACAGGAGATCCAGATTCGACCCTTGCTGAGCTCATGAAAACAGTCAAAACCGGAGATCTGGTTATTACTCTTGGGGCTGGAAGTATAACTAAAGTAGGACCATCATTGTTGGAAAAACTTAAGAATTTTAATAAAAATATTTAAGGACACTAACTGAACAGGAAATTGGTTTATGAGAATTCCGAAATTGAGAAAAAAAGCAACGCCTACCCGTGGCGTACGCAGGGTCATCAAGGAGGCGCCTTCATCAACTGATGAGGTTCCAGTTCCTGAAAAGGAAAGGTTCAAGCTTCCAGAGATTGATTTAAAAAAATATAGAGCGCCCGTGGGAGGGTTTTTATTTCTAGTGCTCCTCTTGTTTGGTATATATAAAGGATATCAATATGTTTATCATGGAACACATTTTCGTCTTCGCCATGTAAAAATTGGACATACACGGCAAATCGAAAAAAAAGAAGTTATTCGACAGTCAGGATTGAGTTGGGGAACGAATATATTTAAAGTCAAACCTGGAGAGGTGCGTAAAAAATTAGTTGAACATCCATGGATTCGTGAAGCCCGTGTCTGGCGAAAATTGCCGGACACTATTGTAATAGAAATCGAAGAAGAAAGTGCTGTTTGTTCAGTTTTATTTCTAACTTCCGGTGGGGAGAACAACTTTTATCTGCTGAATTCAAAAGGTCAAATCTTTAAAAAGGCTGAAACATCTGCTCTCAAGGGAAAATTTATTATTACGGGGTTCTCCCGTGAAGATTACAATCTTAAACCTGCGGTCATCAGTCGAAGACTTAAGAGAGTTATTGATATGATGGAGGTATATTCTTCCAATTCCGCCAGACCTGCGGTTTCTGAAGTATATGTAAAGCATGATTCTGCCAGACTTATTCTCAAGGAAAGTACCACATCAGTTCAGGTAGATCTGGAAAATTACAAGCAACAGTTTGCAGTTCTGGATCAATTTCTGGCAAATGTAGAGATTGCATTGAAAGACATAAATCTGATTTATCTTGATAACCGTGAGAATCCAACCAGAGCCCTTGTGATTCCAGTTATTAAAAAAGAGGAAAAAGACGAAGATGATGAAGGAAAACTTCAATCTGAAAAAGACGGAAAAAAAATTAAAACAAAGTACACTCGAAAGCATGTAGAAAAATTAAAAGCCGATATAAATCCTCTGAATAAAAAGAAGAATAAGAAATCTTCAGTTATTGCCCGTCAAAACGCAAACTTCACAAAAAAGACCAATAATCATTTAAGTTCAAATCGTTAGATATCCTAAGTTCCCAAAAATGGCGGATTTGAAACTTCTCTGATAAAAATTTTTTCCGTTGGAAATTTTCCAGACCGGTTTCAACCTACAAGTTTCAAAACATATTTGTTTCGAAATGAGAAGGCTGTTTTCAAACGGCACATCTCAGGCATTTGAAAATCGGTTCCGGAGCCACTCATGGGAAATAACCGGGAAGTGATTATGGATTCAAACTTACAGGATATCGAACAACTGGTAGCAGCTATTGATATTGGCTCAAACAAAATCAGCCTCAGTGTTGGAAGCGTTGCTTCAGGTCAGTTTGTCTCACTGTCTGGACTGATACACTACAATACCAGCGGTGTTAACGCCGGCCGGATAGTAAATGTTGAGGAAGTATCAAGGATTATGCGGGACCTCATAAGTGACGCACGCAGTATCCTTGGTTTTGAAGTTGAAGAGGTCTTTGTTGGCCTTAAAGACAGAGATTTTCAGATACACTCCAATAACGCTATGGTTGCAGTTGATGAGCCTGGTAATATTATTACTCAGAGAACTCTTGAACGACTCAGTTGCGCTGCAAGGGCTTTACCGCTTAATCCAAACGAAAGTATAGTCCATGTTATTCCCGGTCGGTTCTTAGTGGACGGAACCCCCGTTGCAAAGCCCGTAGGAATGAAGGGTGTACGCATGGATATTGAAGCGAGAATTTTGACAGTTCCCACTTCAATTATTGATGATATTCAGAGAGCTTGTAATCTGGCAGGCGTTTCCATCAGTGGAATAATTTTCTCCCCCTATGCCACACATCTCAGTGTTGCACTGCAAAGACACCTGATTCTGGGTTGCGCAATAATTGATATTGGCGCAGGAAGTACTGATATAACTGTTTATCGAAATGGAATGCTTGAGTACTGTGATGTCATCCCCATTGGTGGAAACTATATAACAAACCATATAGCGTCACAGCTACGCTGTATCCAGTCTGAAGCGGAAATGATTAAACAGCACTTTGGCTATGCTGCTCCATTTCTACTGGAAAATGGCCACGAAACCATCGAACAGTTGAGCGGACTTGGAATGGGTAATATTTCCTGGTATGATGTTTCTGGAATTATTGAAACAGCAGTGAGAGATATACTTGTAAGGCTTTTAGAGCCTCTTCATGAAGCGGGCTGCGAACTTGATCATCCCATGACAGTATTTCTCACGGGGGGAACATCAAATTTGCGTGGTTTGAAGGAATACCTTGAAAATATACTGGAAATGAAGGTAGAGGCTGGAATACCAACTATACCTCAGGGTATGTTTGACATGGCCAGAGCACCGCAGTTTGCCTCAAGTGTCGGAACCCTCATGCACTGTGCTCAGGGAAGTGATTTTCAGGCAAGAACCATCATTGATTCGGAAAATAAAGTAAAAGAAAAAGCCAATGTTTTCAATAAAGTGGCTTCATGGTTCGAGAGTTTTTTTGACTGATCTTATTTTCGGGATAAGTATTGCTTTTGCCCGATTGAAATTTGAACAGATTTTCACGCCCTCATGGGCGATTTGATATGGAGGATGCGATGCCCTTTACTATGGATGAGAACAACAGGAACGGAGAAGCCAGAATTAAAATCATCGGTGTTGGTGGAGCCGGTGGAAATGCCGTGAAAAACATGGTTGAAAATGCTCTTTCAGGAGTAGATTTCATTGTCGCAAACACCGACAGACAGGCTCTGGATCGCAATCCTGCTTCCGTAAAAATCCAGATTGGCGAAAAAGCAACAAGTGGTCTTGGTGCTGGTGCTAATCCTGAAAAGGGTAAAGTGGCCGCTGAAGAGAGCGAAGATGCTCTCAGACAGTCCCTCAAGGGTTCAGACATGATCTTTATCGCTGCGGGCATGGGTGGTGGTACAGGAACCGGGGCAGCGCCTGTAATTGCAAGAATAGCAAGAGATTCAGGAGCTCTCACCGTTGGTGTTGTGACCAAACCATTCCGTTTTGAAGGTCGCCGACGCATGAGACAAGCTGAAGAAGGCATTTCGATGCTTCAGAACGAAGTTGATGCTCTTATTATCATCCCGAACGACAAACTTCTGTCTCTCAGTCAGAATATCAGTATTCAAGATGCCTTTTGCCGGGCGGATCAGGTTCTCCTGAATGCTTCCAAGGGCATTACGGATCTGATCGTCAATTCCGGTTATGTTAATGTAGACTTTATGGATGTCAGAACAGTCATGCATGATAAAGGCCGCGCACTAATGGGAATTGGTACCCACAAAGGCGATCGGGCAGCGGTGGAAGCTGTTAAAAATGCAATTTCAAGTCCTTTACTTGAAGATGTTTCCATTGAAGGCGCTACAGGCGTTTTAGTTAATATTACGTGCAATTCCAGACTGCCTCTTGCTGAGATCAATGAAGCAGCAATGCTTATTGAAGATATGGCAAATGAAGATGCCAACGTAATCTGGGGTACTGTGTTCGACGACAGTCTTGAAAATGAAGTCCGTGTTACAATTATTGCCACAGGTTTCGAATTTGAGAATGGAGCCATTGTGGACGCGAGACCTGCTGGAAACGAAGTATTTGATTCATCACATGGAATTTCACGTAAAGTATCCCAGATGCAGATGAATTATAAAGTAACGGATCAGATGGAAGTACGCAAAACTCCATCCGGCGAAATGCCCGTAATGCGAGCCAGGAGTCAGGAACTGCCAAATCTTTCAATGGATCAGAAACCTGCCACGCCTCTTGACAGTGAAATGAATAAACCGGCATATCTTCGAAAACTCAATACGCAGCACTCACTTCCTCCCGTATCACCCCAGCCCTGATCACATCTTTTAATCGAAGGTAGACAGCTTTCAGAGTAATGCGATAGTAATTTAATTTAAAGAAATTCTTCAGGAAAAATCTCATTTATAGTTTTCGGTTGCGCGAAATTGCCAACCTGATTGTCCTGTTCCTGCTACTGATTTCCTGTTTACCTGATTTTTTAACAGGTAGACAAGTAGTCAGGTAGTCAGGAAACAGGATCAGGGAGTAACCATTCAATATCAATGGAAAATTACAAAGACTGGAAGCAAGTATTCACTTTTTAGATTTCGATCATTTTACCCCGAAGTTGGTCTATGGAACATCGTAAAGGGGAACGGGAGCTGGTCTGGGGGCTACCATTTGCGGAGGCGGAACACCGTATTCCGTATATTCCGGAGGGGTCGGGTCTGGTTGTACTGTTTTCATTATCGGGGCCCCGTACATGGGAACGGGCGGCGACTTCATATCTGAGTCGGGCACTGGAGCGGCTTTCATTGCACTGCGGTCATCCGGCGTTTTAACAGGCGGCGTCTGATCCTGGTCTTTGCTTGAATTACAAGCTGTAAATGATATCCCGGCTCCTAAAATAATAGATACTGCCCATAATGGCAGTTTTGAAGGCTTTTCTATAGGTGTGGAGTTAACCTGATTAAGTAAAACCAATTTGTTGCGAACATCCATGATGGTAATCCTCTTGAAAAAACTATTGTAAAGCAGGTGCAGCCATTCGATAAGATGGAAGTGAAGCAAAAACGGCTTTGAGTTTCTGATCAAGTCCTTTCGTATCTGCTCCCTGAGGGATGAATATACGGGCATCCCAGACTATTCTCCCTGTTTTATTCTCCACAAGGGCAAAAGCGTAAAACATTCCGTACTTTGCGAATACTGGTCTTAAAGGGCTGATGCCGTGATATACACCAAGGTATCGATTGCATGTTTCGGGTTCTTCTGCGGGAAGTTCTGATTGTGCGTACACGGGTTCAAGATTTCCTTCGGGAATGTCAACTACGATGGGGCCGTTTTCAATCATTACACGGAAAGTTACTCTGGCAGCGACTCGTGCAGTTTGGATTGCAGCCCTGCCTGCGGTTCTGGCAACGGCCTTGGCAACGGTTCCGGTTGCTCTGGCTGCTCCCTTTGCTCCTGCGCCGAAAAGTCGTCCCATTCCACTGAAAATACCGCCTTTTCCACCGCCACCGCCTTTTCCGGAAGCAGCAACGAGGGCCACTACGATCACTGCTACCACTACAACAACAAGTATTATACCAAGGGTCTTGAGGAATACTTTCCCACCATCAACAGTGTGTTTGTAGTTAGTCCATTGGGCGCTGTATAATGTAAGATCAGATGAAGAGGAAAGGGTCCGAAAAACATCAGGAACAGCGGAGTGTTTGAGGGGGCCGTTTTTAATGCTTCCCGCAAAACCGGACATTGAGAGAAAAATACGGGCCATTTGAGCATCGGAAAGCATTGGAGTTTCAAGACCTTTCTCGTCAACGCCAATTCCCGACCACATAAGTTGGTGAGTTACCGAGAAGTGTCTGCTTTCCAGAAGTGACGGCAGGGCTTTCATTAAAGCGTAGCCGTTGTTCATGCTTTTTTCCCAGATTTTATTTTTCTTACCTTTATCTACGCCCTGTGTGTGAACTCTTACATCCAGAGGTAGAAGGGCAATCCGGTTACCATGATTTGCAAGGGAGCCAACTCTCCAGATAGTTGTTGACTTGGGTGGGGATGTGCATGCTGCAATTATCAGAACCATGGCCGGCAGGAATAAAAAGATTTTTTTCATGGTGCACCCTTTTTAAATAACGTCCTTATAGTTATAGTCAAACTATCCTGAACAATTTGGAAAAAAACAGGATATACATTATATATTCCCGTAATTGTAGTTTGAAAAGCTGACAATAATCGGAGTAGTGTAAAATAAAATTCACTACTTTTAAATTGTATTGTTATAACAGATAAATAGGGGGGATTTTATTTTTGAAAAAGATGGACGTCAGTCTGCGGGAAGGGAATTGAAATTCCGTTTTCATCAAGGGCAAGTTTGATTTCTTCAACCAGAGTTCCCATGCAGTCCCAGTAATCCGGAGTTTTTACCCAGGGTCTGACGGCTAAATTAACACTGGAATCAGCGAGCTCAGCTACGAAAACTGCAGGGGCGGGTTCTTCCAGAACAAACTTATTCTTTTTAACCACTGCAGTGATGACATCTTTAGCTTTTTTCAAATCATCGGAATAGGAAACGCCAATTTTAAGATCCACCCGTCGGGTTTCCATGGCTGAATAATTAATAATTTTATCAGACATAACCTTGCTGTTGGGGATTATGATCTGACGTTTGTCAGGTGTTAAAAGTTCGGTGGTTAAAAGACCAATGGTTTCAACACCACCGGTGGATCCACTTGTTTCAATTACATCACCAACTTTGAACGGACGGAAAAGCATAATTAAGATGCCGCTGGAGAAGTTTGAAAGAGCGCCCTGGAGAGCAAGACCAACAGCCAGGGATGCGGCACCTAAGATCGCAATGAAAGAAGTGGTCTGGATGCCGAGGCGGGCAAGGACCGCAAGAAAAATGAAAATATTGAATACGGTTTTAACTGCATTTTCAAGAAAGCGGGAAATAGTAGCATCAATTTTCCGGTGCGTAAGGAATTTTTGAAGCATGGAGACTACAATTCGCAGGGCAATTTTTCCTGCAAAGTAGATAACCAGTGCACTCACAATTCGAATTGCAAAGTCGACTCCATGTATCTGAATGAGAGACCAATATCGTTCGAAATCCATAATTAATATACCTTTCTTATCAGAATGTTTCTGAAACTATTATCAAAATAGTTTTTTATAGTTTTTATTCGTTTTTTGCCCCAGGCTCTGGTTTTGAAACGGGGGTATCCGTTACCGGCGGCTTTGGCTCTGGTTTATTCTTTTCCTCGAGGCGTTTTTTCATTTCTTCCCGCTCGCGTTCAAGAACCGTTTTCAGTTGTTTTTCAGCCTGTTCTTTTGCAGTTTTCATCTTCAGAAGTTCTGCTTCGATTTTTTTGCAGTCCGCTGCGGCTTTGGGTTTAGCTTTTTCTTTTGGGGGCTCAATAAGGGCAGCGTTGAAAGAAATCACAAGACCGTTGATAAGCTGCCATTTTTCAGAAATGAGTGGAAACTTAGCTGCTTTAAAAGTGTAGTCAATGGAAACATATTTGCTGACTTTGACTCCAGCTTTAACTTCAAAATCCATATTTAAAAGATCCAGACCGGACAGGTCAGAGTCGCTGTTTGTGTAAACAGGCATCATAAAATTGGCTTTAAAACCGTAGGTGAAAACCTTTTTCCAGGCACCTTCCAGCGTGAAGTTTAACTCGGCACCTAACTGAATCGTATCGTCAAGGGCTTTGACTTCAAGGTTTGGTGTTGCGGCATCGTCTGCCAGGATCCAACCATTGCGCCCAAAAATCTCCCAGGCTCCACCACCGAGCTGGATGTATGCTTTAAGTTGCTTTTTATCCAGCGGTTTTACGAACATGCCAAGACTCTGCTTGAGAATCGTCGGGGCAAAAGCATCTGTGAGATCGATGCGGTCCTGGGCAAGAAAATTTGCAGACCTTGTGAGTTCACCTTTTGTATTGATGTAGTCCACCTGGGCATCAGTAGCAGTAATCATATATCCGGAGAACAGGGCAGTTCTAAGTCCGAACTGACCGTAAGGCCCCATCCATTTTACCTTGGGCAGGTGATATAAAAAGGTGGAGTTTATTTCAAAGTTGTCCATTGATTTGGCAAACTGTTCGATAAGTGGCGTTTTGAGATAGTTAAGTTGCCATCCGAGGGTGTTTACCCACTCTATCCCGTTTTTGTTCATGTAACTGAGGCCACCGGAAAGAATGTAGCCGATATTCCAGGTGGAACCATCGGGCTGACCAACAACATCCTGGCTGTTTGTAAACGAAATATTGCCGGAAGTTTTCAGGTAGGGAACCCAACCGTAAATCTTTTTAGCTGCAGCTTTGGGTTTGTCCGCCAGGTAGTCTGCGGGAGGATCCGCCGCCTGAGCTGCGGATGTTAATAACGAGATTGAAATTATTGAAAATAGTAGAAATCTTTTCATTTCATGTTCCTTTCGCCTCGGGGCATTTTAACAACTAAAATTAAATTATCAAGTATCTTAATTCCACAATTTCTAAAAAAAGGTGTGCTTCTCAATCGTTTTTTTTTGATTGTATACTGCAAGCTCATGCTTGTGTTTATCCAGAAAAATAAAAACTGAGTTTTCGGCTGATTTGGATTGAATTTTTAATAAAATTCTTCGCCAAGGGAATTTCCGGACACGATCTAAGTTGCAACAATAATCGAAACGTAATAAGAAATTATCAGTCCGGATTTTGTTTTCACTCCGGAAAGGACTGAATTTTGAAGCACGAAGTTACTGAGCGAACAACACTTATGGAATTTTTAAGTAAAGTTTATCCTGATTCCCCTGCAACAAGGATAAAAAAACTCCTTAAAAGTGGAAATATCAGACTTCGAGGTCAGGTCATTACACACTATGCCCACACCCTTGAAGCGGGGGATGAAATTGAAATTGCTGAATATACCAAAAGGACTACTGAGGCGCCTTTTAAAATACTCTATGAGGATGACTGGCTGGTAGCAATTGATAAACCACCGGGAATAAACACTTCCAGTGCCGACAACGCCCCAAGTTGTTCCGCAGTTTTCACTGAATGGTACCGGGATAATTCAAAAGGTCGCATTCGAGTTTATGTTGTTCACAGACTTGATAAAGAAGTTTCCGGAGTGCTCCTGTTTGCAAAGTCCGAATCAGTAATGGAACAACTGAGCGAAAACTGGGAGAAAACAGAAAAGCGATACATGGCAATTGTGGAAGGAAAACCCCCAAAACCCGAAGGGATTCATTCTTCCTGGCTGTTGGAAAACGAGTTTCAGCGAATGTACAGTGTTAAAAATGAAGAGGAGGGGGCAAAGTTTGCGAAGACGCAGTACCGCACTACGGGAACTGTTGGTGACTACACAATTCTCGAAATCACTCTTCATACCGGGAGAAAAAATCAAATCAGGGTTCACATGAGGGATTTGGGGTGCCCGATAGTGGGTGATCGCCGTTACGGTGCAGAGCGCAAATATGTAAGAAGAATCAGATTACATTCGATATACCTTAGCTTGCCTCACCCGGTGACGGAGAAAACCGTTGTAATCGAGTCAAAACCTCCAGGGTCATTTTTTCACTTTAAACAAGCTGACGAAGATTATAAATAGTTAATGTCCTGAAATACTAAATAGTTAGTATCTCTTCTTATGAGTTGATGATTTTTAATTACAAATTTGAATAACAGGATGGGCCTTCATGAAAAAAATTATAATAATGGGTATTTTATTAATTGCTACTTCGTGTAATAATAAAATCAAAGTAAAAAAATACAATAAAAACATTGATGTTGAAGGTATTGATAAATATTTAAAATACGCTGGAGAAAACTACAACTTTAAATATTTGGAATTACCGATTTCGGAAGAGGAAAAGAAAAAAGGAATTGAGTATGCAAAAAGGTGGGATTTTAAACTGAAAAAACCCATTGTTCGCAGTGGGTCCAATTATTTTTACAGGTTCAGTTTGAATGTGGTGAAGTATAAAGATTTTGCAACAAATGATCATTACTTTTCAGCAAATAAAAAAAGGTGTAAACCCAATGACAATAAGGGTAATAATCTGATAAAAATAAGCGCCGGGCAGTACGTAGTCTGGCTCAGTTCCGATTGTCTCATGAACAGGATTCTGGATCGTCACTTTGATAAACTGGTGGAATTTATTCTGGAAACACCCCCGGAGAGCGGGTCAATCATTCATTATAGCTGCGGTGGAAATTGCAGTATTAAGTGAACTATTTGCCTTTATTAGCTTTTTTTACTGTTTTGGTGGCTTTAACAGGTTTTTCGTCAGGGTTTTTAACTTCTTCTGCAAAGAAACGGGATGAAAGCTCTTCACCGGTAGCATTTTTAACGAATGCGCCCCAATGGACTTTCATTCCTGAAGTAAAGAGTTTTTCCTTCATGAATTTGCCAACTTCTTTTTTCTTATTGAAATCAATCTGTCCCGGGTGACCTTTATGACCCATTGTTTTTGCAAAAGTAGCACGAAGTTGGGCCGCAAAAAGCTCGCCCATGAGGTAGTTGTGGTAGTAAACAGGAGCAATTGTAAAGTGGGGTTTTGAAGCCCAGTCCGCTTTATTTCTTTTAACAGGGCGCTTTAAGAATTGATATTTTTCCACGAGATCCCACCACAATTTGTTGAGATCCTGATCGGGGTTTTCATAAAGAGCTTTTTCGAAGTTGAACATCACAAGAGTCCATCTCGCAAAAATAAGTTGTTCCCGAATACGCTGCTCGATTATGGCTTTTTCAAGTTTTTTCACCCTCGCTTTGGGAGCCTTAAGGTATTCAGTCAGCCATGGAATATTTTTTGAAAGGGCACCGAAAAACATGGCCACAGCTTCCGTTGTAAATATATGAGCTGCTTCTCTGAGTGTCCAGTTCATGTTTCTGTCAATATATTTATAATATACAGCATGTCCCGTTTCGTGAAGCATGGTGTCCATCCAGTAAACATTCGGCCGGATATTAAGGAGCATTCGAACATCATTTTCCCGGTCAATGGTTGTACAAAAAGCATGCTGATCTTTTCCGGGTTTTTCATAGTAGTCAGATCTCTCAATGATATCATCAGCATTAAGATCTATGTCGTTGAAAAACGTTTTTGCTATTGCAACAATGTCTTCTTTCTTTTTGTTTTTGAAAAATTCATCAAGGTTAACTTTTGCACTTGGAGGAGCTTCCTGGAAGAATGGATTATCATAATGCCAGGGCATAAGTTGTGCAGTCTTAATCCTGAATTTCCGAGCCAGTTCTTTGTCAAGGGCGTCTTTCATGGCCTTGAAAGGAGCATCTGTAAGCTTTTGAAGGTCATCAAATAAAGTTACAAGTTTGTCCGGATCGTGTTCCTGAAGAACTATCCTCATGTGCCAGAAGTCTTTAAATCCAAGTTTTTTTGCTGCATCGTTTCGCAGTTTTGCCAGAGCTACGAGTTTGGGACCAACAGCTTCCCCGACATCTTTAAGGCCTTCCCATATTTTTTGGCGTTTCAAGGTGTTTGTTTCTTTTTTGAGAAATGAAAGCAGTTCATTGTTTGAAAAAGTATTAACAGGCTTTTCCCCTTTTTTTAATTTTTTTCGAGGAGCGCCATCATATTTCCCACGGAAAGTTGAAAAGATCTTTTCGATTTCTTTGGATGCATTGACGAGTTTTTTCAGTTCCTCAGTTGGAAGAACATTTTCCCTGTATCCGAGTTCAATAAGTTTTAAAGTACGTTTTGTATCTTCATCAAAATCCGCAGAATTTTTCTGAAGTTCCATAACTTTATCAAACATAGCTTTATCAGAATGGTACTTCCGGAAAGCCAGCTCAGTTTCAGATGCTTTATCAAATTTACCCGTAAGAGCTGCATCCCAGTATGCTAATGCTGCTTCTTTATATAAGCTTGCTGCTTTGGAATTGTATTCCGTCAGTAATTCTGCTGCTTTCTTTTTCCAATCAATTTTTTCCGGGGCTTTTTCAGTTACCGGATCTTTGTCCGGGTTTTTTACATTGGTTTTGTCCGCAGTATCCACTTTGTTATCCTTACCTGTACAGCTCACAAGAGCAACAGTTCCAATCAAGAGTGTTGACAGTATTTTTTTCATTTAATCCTCCTTTAAGGTTTGGGTATTATAAGCATATTCTTTGCGGGTTTCTACGATAATTTTAAAAATAAGAGAAGTTGTCTGGCTTGGGGCTAATCTTGAACAATTTTAAAAGATTTGGTTATTTTTGTTTTAACAGCTTCAAGTTCCATTCTTAAATCAGCCATGTTCTCAAATCGGTTTTTACGATCTTTTTTCAGACATTTTAGAATCATATCCGACATTTTCTTTGGCATAATGTCGTTTAACGCTTTGGGGTTCGGAGGCGGTTTTTGAAGGTGTTGAACGAGGACACTGGAAGTATAGCCCTTAAATGGAAGATCTCCTGTAAACATTTCAAACATGATAACTCCCAGTGCATAAATGTCGCTGCCTTCATCGATAGCGACACCCCGGGCCTGTTCTGGTGACATATAAGATGGTGTTCCGTAGATAAAATCCTTGCTGATTTGAGCAAGTCGGTCGTCATCAAGAATTTTCGCAGTTCCGAAATCAAGAATCTTGATGTTTTCATCGGCCCCGGTCCCCGTAACGATTATATTGTCACTTTTCAGATCTCGATGAATAATACTTGCTTTATGAGCTACTTCCATGCCTTCAGTAATGCGGATTACAAGATTTAAAGCTCTGCTAAAATCATCAGGCCACTTGAAAGAGCGAATTGTTTTTGTAAGAGAAACACCTTCAATCAGTTCCATGGTCATGTAGAGTTGACCACAGGTTTCCTCACCAAAATCGATTACTTTAACTATATTTGGGTGTCCCAGTTGAGATGCTGCATAAGCTTCCCGGAAAAATCTGGATACACTGTCCCTGACTTCGTCAATGCAGGTGGATTGAAAATCCAGAAGTTTAACAGCAACTTTTGTATTGTTGGTGATATCTTCAGCCCGCCAAACCTGACTGTAACTCCCGGTACCAATACGGGAATCCAGTTTAAATCTCTTATTTACAATCTGCCCACTTATAAAATTGAGGCTGGAAACACTTACAAATTTAAGAACCGAGTTGTCCCGGGGACATGATGTCAGTTCATCTGAGAAAGTTTCATGACATACTGGACATATTTTCATATAATTGTCTTTCTCCAAAGGCCGTTTCAGACCTTGAAGTTAATCAGTTCGTGTCCTGTAATTCGCTTCGCGAAGGATTTTATTAAAAATCCTAACAGGCCACTAGTAATATATTCAACACCTTGCGGTTACTGTCCTGAATAAAAAACTGACGAAAAATTTGAAAAACTGTATTACAGGACAGTAACTAACTAGTTCGTGTCCTGAAATTCAATTTTTATCAAAATTGAGCATGTTTACGAAAACATGCTATTCAGAACACTACAATAATTTCAAGGTCTTCGTTGTTACTGTCCTGAGTCAAATATTGACGAAAAATTTGAAAAACTGTATTACAGGACAGTAACAAACTAATCAAAATCTTCACGAAGGCCAAGTTCCTTCATTTTCAGTTGCAGTCCCTTACGGCTTATCCGAAGAAGTTCTGCAGCGCGAGTAACATTCTGACCGGTTGAGGTCAATGCCTTTGTAATTAACTCTTTTTCAAGGCGATTGGTTTCCCTTTTTACAACTTCTTTGAGTCCACTGTCGGAAAAATCATCAAATTCTTCCACAGGTGTACCCGGTAGCCAGGGAGAGCCTTCTATTCCAGAGATCTCTGATGGGAGATCATTTTCAGTAAGTGTATCTCCATCCAGCAAAAGGATGGATCTTTCCATAACATTTTCCAGTTCCCTGATGTTTCCCGGCCAGGCATATGATGTAAGTTTCTCCATTGCAACCGGTGATATTTTGACATATTTATTTCCGGATGCAAACTTCCTGATAAAATAATTAATAAGAAGGGGAATATCTTCCCGGCGCTCTCTCAGTGGTGGTAAATTTACGGGAAGTACGTTCAACCTGTAGAAAAGATCTTCTCGAAATCCACCATTTTTTATTTCCTCAATGAGATTCCGGTTTGTGGAAGCAATAACTCGAACATCCGAAGTATAAGTCTTGATTCCACCAACTCTTTCGAAGGTTCCTTCCTGAAGTACCCTCAAAAGTTTTGCCTGCATTGCAAAAGGAATTTCCGCAACTTCATCAAGGAGAATTGTTCCTCCATTTGCAAGTTCAAAACGACCTGGTTTTGCATTAGCCGCTCCAGTGAATGCGCCCTTTTCATGACCGAAAAATTCGCTTTCATGAAGGTTTTCAGGAATCGCGGCACAATTCACCTTTATAAATGGTTTGTTGCTGCGGTTACTCAATGAGTGCACAGCATCAGCAATCAATTCTTTGCCAGTTCCGGATTCCCCGGTTATGAGAACTGTGGAATTTGATGCAGAAATTCTTGAAATCAGACGAAATATGGACATCATCTGTTTTGATGAACCAATCATGCCAAATTGAACGTTGGAGGATGAAGTATCTTCCACTGGATTAGCTTCCAGTTTTGTAGAACGCCAGTGGGTGACAGCCTTTTTTACCATCAGTGAAAGAGCTTGCTTATCAAAAGGTTTCTCCATATAGTCAAAAGCCCCGGATTTAACTGCTTCCACCGCAGAAGTAATTGTTCCAAAAGCTGTCAAAATGATTACCGGAAGGCGAGAATTCAGTTGTTTTATATTTTTGAGAAGTTCAACCCCGTCCATACCTGGCATTTTCAGATCGGTTATTACCACGGCAATGTCCGGTCTTTTTTCAAGGATTTTGAGAGCTTTTATTCCATCAGGTGCCGTAAGGGTTTCAAAGCCGCTACGAGAAAGTTGGACGGATAGCACACGACGCAGATTGTCTTCATCATCAACGATTAAAACAGTCTCATTAGCGTCCATTTCAAATTACAGTCCTGAAATTATATGGTTCAAGTTTGAAATAATCCTAGGGTGGCAAAAAAATTTCGACATTACAGCGAAACTTTTTCAACAATACTGTGATAACAGATCCGGAGGGCTTTGCAAGATGTATGATAGGCATGTATTCGGAAGACAAAATGAAGAGTTGGCAGCTACCTGGCTTGAAAAGGCGGGTTATGAAGTAATTGACAGGAACGTAAAGTATCAAAATTCAGGGGAAATTGACATTGTTGCGAAAATCAATAACACGCTTGTTTTTGTTGAGGTCAGATCACGAAGAAACTTTCGGTATGGCCATCCTTCTGAAAGTATTGAGGGGTCGAAAATGATGAAATTCCTCAGGGCTGTAAGGATTTTCGTTTCTTTCAGACTGAGAAAAATACCAGATGTTGAAGAAATAAGACTCGATGTGGTCACCGTTAATGAAAGCGGTGAGATTGAGCATTTTCCGGGGTGCATTGAAAATTCTGACATGTGGTTCTGATTGCTGATTTCACGGTTACCTATTTCCGCAGGAAATCCTTCCGTAAGACGATTTGCTTCGCTTCCACAGTAATACGATAGTGACTCAATTCAAAGAAATGCTTCAGGAATGAGCCCCCTGTTTTCCCCTTGCATTTTTGCAAAGCAAAAATTGCCTCTGTTACTGCTACTGATTTCCTGTTTATCTGAAATTTTTTAACAGGGATTCAGGTAGTCAGGCAAACAGGTAACAGGGTCAGGTCATAAACATTTAATATCAATGTAAAATTACAAAAACTTGAAGCAAATATTCACTTTTTAGATTTCGATCCTTTTACTAATGAAGCGGTCTAGTTACTGTCCTGAGCAAAAAATTGAGGAAAAATTTGAAAAACTGCATTTCAGGACAGTTACTATTTAATAAACAGAAAAAACAACCGATAAAAGTGATCAACACAGGCTGTCTATTTCAATTTTTTTTTAACTGTTGAAGTTACCTGATTTGGATCACTTCTGGTTTATAACGATTGTGTTGAATTATGGAATGAGCAAAAAAGTTTACCTGTGTCCATAATTTATTTCGATCCTTTAAACAGAAAGCGGTCTGGAAATTTAAAATCAGGTGGGCAAAGCCAATATTTGGGGCTTTTATGAATAATATAACCGTTCAGATTGCCGATTATAAAGTCAGTAATAATCCAGATGATGTCCTCATCACCTATGCTCTGGGAAGTTGTATTGCCGTTATACTCTATGATCCCGTGAACAAGGTTGGGGGAATGATTCACTTTATGCTTCCTCTATCAAAGACATCACCGGAAAAAGCAGATCAAAAACCCGCAATGTTTGCAGATACTGGCGTTCCTTTGCTTTTTGAAGATTTTTACAAAGCTGGTGGTTCTAAAGTAAATATGACAATCAGGGTAGCGGGAGGTGGTAAATTGTACGAAGACAATGGGACTTTTGACATAGGAAAGAGGAATTACACAATATTGAGAAAAATGCTCTGGAAAAATGGTTATGCGATACTGAGTGAGGATGTAGGAGATGCAAAAAGCCGTACGGCTAAACTGGAACTGGCTACGGGTAGAGTAACAATAAAATCCAGAGGAAGTGAAATAGAACTATGATTTCCCGTGACGAATTTATAAATAAAATTGAAGCTCTTCCCGCATTCAGCCAGACAAGTATAAAGCTCTCTGCAATATTGCGGAAACCTGATTTCAGCCTCTCAGAGTTTGAAGAAACCATAAGTTTTGATCCTTCTCTTACGGCGAATCTTCTCAGGCTGGCCAATTCAAGTTATTTTGGCATTCCTAGAAAAATAAACACCATTAAATTGGCAATCAATCTTCTGGGAGCAAAACGAGTTTTTGAAGCTGCTATCGCCAACGAACTCGGTCGTATTCTTCCGGATATGCTCGTGGGATACGGAATTTCCAGCCGAGAATTCTGGAAGCATTGTGCCGCCGTTGCAATTATTTCCAGTAATATTGCAAGAATACATAAAATTACAGCGGGTGAGATGATTTTTACGGCGGGTCTGCTCCATGATCTGGGAAAACTTGTTGTTTCGACGTACCTGGAACAAAACAGCACGCAATTTCAGGACCTTCTTGATGAAAAAATGACTGAGATACAGGTTGAACAGAAAATATTGGGGACAGATCATCAGGAAATAGGATATTTGATTTCAAAGAAATGGAAACTGCCCCAGGATATTTGTGAAGCTAATCGCTGGCACCATAACCCTTCAAAAACTGAAGATCCAGGCCTCAAAGATTTCGTAGGAATAATTCATGTGGCGGATAGTCTTGCCCATACTCTTGGTCTTGGCACTGATGACGCCGAACTGATGAGAAGTATCGACCCCGTGGTCACTGAATGGCTGGGCATAAAAACACCCGAACTTGAAAAAATTGCAAGTGAGAGTCTCGATGATATACTTGAATTAACCGAAATCTTCGAAGAGATACGGAGATAATTATGAGTTACCGTGTTTTAGTTGTTGATGATTCTGAAATAGTTAGAAATATTATAAAAAAAGCCATTAACATGAGTGGCGTAGAAATCCAGACAATCTTTGAGGCGTGTAATGGAAAAGAAGCTCTGGCTGTTTTGGATAAAGAGTGGATAGATATTGTTTTCACTGATCTTAACATGCCGGAGATGACTGGATTTGAGCTTGTTGAAAACATGAAAAATGGGGATTTGCTTTCGGATATTCCTGTTGTAGTAGTTTCTTCAGAGCAGAGCACTTTAAAAATTGAAGAACTATTAAGTTCGGGGGTCAGAGAATATATCAAAAAGCCCTTCAGGCCAGAAATATTCAGAGATATTTTTAGTAGACTTCTTGGAGGAAAGAAATGAAAGATAGGATAACGCCTGAAAATTTATTCAGTTCTGTTTCTCAGGTATTTGAAGAAGCAGCCTTTAATCTTATTCAAGAATATGAAGAAGATGTTGTTTATATTCCACAAAATATTTGTTCCCGCATGGATTTTCGTGGTCCGGTAAGTGGTACTGTGTTTCTTGTCACGAGCCCTGCACAGGCTGCTCAACTAGCTGGCAACCTTCTTGGTCTGGATGAAGACGATGAAGAAGTAATGGAAAAATGTCCCGCTGCGGTGAATGAACTCCTGAACATGGTTGTTGGAATTTTTGTCAATCAGGTGTACGGGGACAGCCAATCTTATACTCTCGGTATTCCTTCGTTACAATCCTTGTCCCAGAAGGATTTTGAAGACCTCGTTAAAAGAGCAGATGTAAATTGCGCTTTTATTGATGACATGGATAACGTTTTCTATTCTTTCGTATCCAGTTAGTTCGATCGTGTCCGGAAATTCGCTTCGCGAAGAATTTTATTAAAAATTCTATCCGGCCACTAGACCGCTTGCGGAATAAAAGGATCGAAACGGGAAAATTGAATGTTTTCATCCTGCCATTTGTAATTATGCTTTGATATTGAATGTTTATGACCTGAACCTGTTTGCCTGACTACCTGTTTCCCTGTTTAAAATTGCAGGGAAACAGGAAATCAGTAGCAGGAACAGGAAATCAGGGGGCTCATTCCTGAAGCATTTCTTTAAAACGAGTCACAATCGTATTACTCCGCAAACGGTATAGTAATAAATTCAACACCTTGCGGTTACTGTCCTGAGCAAAAAATGGGCGAAAAATTTGATTTTCGGTATTTCAGGACAGTAACTAGTTCGTGTCCTGAAAAGGAATATTTTCCAAAAAGGATCGAAAGTTTAAAAGTGGATATTTCATTCTAACTTTTGTAATTATGCTTTGATGTTAAATATTTACGACCAGCTTCTGTCACTGTTTTCCTGATTACCTGCTTTCCCTGCTAAAGAAAATCAGGAATAAAGTGGATATTTCATTCTAACTTTTGTAATTATGCTTTGATGTTAAATATTTACGACCAGCTCCTGAACCTGTTTTCCTGGCTACCTGAATCCCTGCTAAAGAAATTCAGGAACACAGGAGAGCAGTAGCAGGAACAGGAAAATCAGGGTCTTTTTCCTTAAGACTTTCTTTAAGTTAAGTCACTATCGTATTACTCCGAAAGCGGTCTACCTGTCTGCCTGTTAAAAAATTTCAGGCAATCAGGAAATCAGTAGCAGTAAAAGGACAATCAGTGGCTCATTCCTGTAGCATTTCCTGAAATTTGTTCACTATCGTATTACTCCGAAAGCGGTTTAGAGATTTGGCGTTGGCTTTCCAGTTCTCATTTTGACGTTTTGAGCCCTTTTCAATATAGTTTTTTTTTTGGCTCTTTTAAAAATCTGTCAGTTACCGTGCTTTTTATCTTGAATAAAAAATAATTCACTGTTTATTATCAAATAGTTGTTTTGTTTGTAAAAAAAGTCTGAATTCAGTTTATGTTTGTAATTGATTCCAGATAATTTAGGCGTTACCATGACGTCCATGTTTATTTACCGAAGTTATAGAACATTAACCTGAAATGACAAGAGAGAGGTCATGATAAAGGAAATCAAGACGTTAGCCGCAAACCTTTTAAGAACACCCTCTGACCAGGAACTCCTGACTGAATTCACGGAAGCCCTGAAATCCGCTGAAGGCTCCTCCAGCGAGAAAGTGGATTTCATTCTAAAAAATTACAAGAAGGCTTTCGATGTCAGACTGTATATTCTGGGACATGAACTGCTTCGGACTGGTCTGGAAATAGATCCAGATAATTCAGAACTTCTAAAAACTATGGCCGAATTGCTGGATAATCAGTTATGGCTTGGGAATGAAGCGCTGGAAGCATACAAAAAACTGGCTGTGCTCTCCCCGGAAGACACCGACAGCTCAGAAAGAGCCGAGAGTCTTGAACTTGAAGCCCAGAACTGGGAAAAACTGCTGGATAAGTATATGAGCGAGGCGGATGGCTCCACGGAGCCGGAACTCATTGGTCACATGTATTTCAGGGCAGCGGAAGTTGCCGCAAAGTATGGAGATGAACAGGCCTTTGTGGAAGATTTACTACTGAAAGCTCATGATGCAGATCCCGAAAATGCTGAGGTTTCTTTGCACCTTGAGCATTTTTATCGTATCAATAAAAAATATGATAACCTGCTCACACTTATTGAGAGCCGTCTGGATAAAATAGAAGTTCCTCAGGAAAAACTGACGTACCTTCTTGAAATAAGCAAGATCTACATTGAAAAAACCTCTACCCCTGAAAAGGCTGAAGGTCATCTTCTTAAAGCTCTCGAAGTCGTTCCAGGGGACGATGCTGCCAGAAGTCTTCTGGTGGATGCATTTACAGTTCAGGAAAAATGGGAAGATCTCATTGGTTTCTATGAGTTTGAAATAAAAAATTCCCGAAATCCCGATCTGGGAAATTATATTCAGTTGGGAATGCTGTGGTGGAAAAAAGTCGGAGATCTGGATAGTGCCGAACCGTATTTTCAAAAAGTAATGGCAGCGGAACCTGAAAGTCCGCTGGTTATGAATTTTTTTGGGGAATTTTATCGCAGTAAGGGAGATTTCCTCAGACATATCACAATGCTTCAAAAAGCACTTCGCACTGTAAAGCCCGATGATCCGCGACAATTTGAACTTGCTCATCAACTGACAGAAGTTGCCCGGGAAACGAGTCCTGATAAGGCAATTGAAGTCTGGAAAAAGATTTACAAAACAAATCCTGAATCCATCGAAGCATTTGAAGCTCTCAAAGATCTTTATACTTCAACGGAAAAATGGACTCAGTTGCTTGATCTTTACAAAGACGAAGAGCATAAAATTCGTCAGGATGATATCCCTGCAAGAGTTAGTGTGCTTTTCAACATGGCAGACTTGATTGAAGACAGAATCAGAGTGGATGCCATGGTTGTAAATGTTTATAACCAGATCTTGAAACTTGACCCCGACAATTCAGCGGCGCTTGACCGGTTGATTGACAAATACGAGGTCATGAAACGATGGAAAGAGGTTATCACTATCTATCAGCAGAAGCTTGATAACGAAACTGTTGATGTAAATAAAATAAAATATCTCAAGAAAATTGCTGATCTATACAACGATAAGTTGACGAACCCCAATAAAGCATCGGAGCCTCTTGAAGCAGTTTTGCAGATAGACCCGAAAGATATGGAAGTCATTGGTCAACTTAAAGATATCTACGAAAAACGAAGGAACTGGAAGGGGCTTTTTGATTTAAAACTGACGGAAATAGAAATGGCCTCTGAAGATCAAAAGCTACCTCTTTTGGTCGATCTGGCAAAATTCGCTCAGCAGCCCCTTGGCAATATGAAACTTGCCATTGAAACCTGGAACATGGTTTTAGAAATAGATCCTCATGATATTGATGCCATGGAAAATCTGGTCTTCCTGTATGACAGGGAGAAAAGATATCCTGCTCTTGTGGAAATGCTTCGCAGGAAAATAAGTCTTTCAATGGATGATGAAGCTCTTCCGATTCTGGAAAGAGCGGGTTCAATTCTCACAGACAAAATGAATTCCCTTGGTTCACTGTCCATGGAGTTGTGGCAGAAGGTTTTCGAACTTAATCCCAACCATGCAAAGGCACTGAAAATCTTAAAAGATCTTTATGCTGCCAATAAAAACTGGGTTGAACTTGAGAATCTGTTCAGTCAAAAAGAAAACTGGACAGGATACATCGAAACGTTGTCTTCCTGCGCAGATAGTGCCACGGAAAATGATGAAAAAGTCAGTTTATTATTCAAAGTCGCAGAAATCTACATAGATAAACTGGAAAAACCTGACCGGGCGGTTAAACCGTTTGAGCGTATTCTTGAAGTCGATCCGGTAAACAGAGAAGCAGCGCAGAAACTTCTTCCAATATATGAAGGCGCAAGCAAATGGTCTCTTGCTTCCAGAATGTATGAAATTCTATATCATTCGGAGGAAAAAGAATCTGAGAAGCTTGTATGGCTTGATAAACTTATTTCTCTCAATACAGATAATTTAAATAATCCTGCGGAAGCTTTCCGCTGGGCTTGTGAAGCACTCACAATCGTTCCCAATGATGACCATATGGCCAGCAGGGTTGAGACTTTTGCGGCTACAGCTTCCTTATGGAAGGAAGCTGCAGTTTCCATGAATAAAGCCGTGGAAACCCTTGAAGGAAAATCCAAAACTGCGTTGCTTTCGAGACTTGCAAGAATTTATGTTGAGGAACTGACGGAGCTTGAACAAGGTGAGAAAATATGGCGTGAAGTTCTTTTAATTGATAATGCATCCGGAGAAGCCCTTTCCGGACTCGCTACCATTTACGAATATCGTGAAGATTGGACTGCTCTCATTGATATTCTTAAAGAACAACTGGAAACCGTGACGGACAGTGCATACACTCTTCAGGCTCGTCACAAGATGGCTCAGATTTTTGAGATTTATCTCGATAAAAAGGATGACGCCATAAACTTGTTCAAAGAGATTCTTTCCCTTGACGATACTAATTTAAAAGCTCTGGAAGCTCTTGATCGTTTATATAATGATGTTGGCAACTGGTCGGAACTCGAAGAAATACTTAAAACCCAACTTATTCTCGCAGATGAAGGTTCTGCGGAACAAACCAATCTCAGGTACCGTCTTGGAAATCTTAATCTGAAAAATCTGGAAAAACCTTCAGATGCTCTGGATTATTATTCAATAATTATCGAATCAACGGATCCTCCACATCCCGAAACAGTTCAAAGTCTGAAAGCCATTCTTACTGGCGATATGGATATTACTTACCGCGTAAAATCTGCTGAGCTCTTAGCTCCGCACTTTTCTGGGCTGAATCAGTGGGAAGATTATGCATCAGCTCTTGAAGTAATTGCCCAGTTCCTTTCCGATGCAAATGATAAGATCGCGAAATATCGTGAGCTTCTGAACATCGTTACCAGAAAAGTTGGTGATACCGGTAAGGGATTTGACATTGCCTGTACTCTCTTTACTCTGGATCCATCCTCAGAAGAAACAAGACAGGAACTCCGAAGTCTTTCACGTCTTGATGACAAACTTGATGAACTCAAAAAGCTTTATCTGGACTTCATTGATAGCGGTATAGACAATCTTCGTCTTGAACTTGCTTGGGAAATTGCCCTTTTAGAAGAGGAAGATCGCGATAACAGAGAAGAATCTGAAAAGTTCTATAATATTGTTTTAGAAGAAGATCCTCTTCATGAAGGTGCCTTCCTGGCCCTTGAACGAATATACAGTTTTTCTGAAAGATGGAATGATCTTCGAACCTTATACGAAAAAAGCATCGATGCTCTTAATGATATTGAGCTTCGTAAAGAAATGCTCTTCAAGTTGAGCCATCTGAATGAAAACATGCTTACGGATATACCGGCGGCAATCAAATCTTACAGTACGCTGCGAGAGCTTGAGCCGGGAAATCCTGAAGCATTTGAAAGCTTGGTTAGACTTTATGAATTGTCAGATGATTGGGAAAATCTGGCAAGAATATATGAGGAAGATCTCTCATGGCAGACCAGTGGTGATGCCAAAGTCAGGTTCCTTTACGCAAGATGTGATATTCTTCTCCATAAACTCAAAAGAAATCAAGAAGCTATCGAAATTATTAAAGAAATTATCGAAATTCGAAAAACCCATGAGGGTGTTCGAAATATGCTTTCTGAAATGCTGGAAATTCCTGAAACAAGGCTTGAAAGCTCTGTAATTCTTGCAGAACTTTATGAGCTTGATAGTGATTATGAACAACATGTAAAAATGTTGGAAATTCAACTTGAATTTGCAGCGGATACTCATGATGCCGTTCAGTTGTTGCTGAAAGAAGCAGACATACTCACAGTCCAACTCGGGAAAGCTGAAGATGCCTTCAGTGCTCTTCGTCGAGCACTGAATAAAGATCCGCATAATGAAGAGGTTCGTAATTCCATTGAACAACTTGCAATTGCGCTGAACAGTTATTCAGATCTCGTTGAAGTATGGAAAGAAGCAATCACTGCCGCCGGTGACGATGAGTCATTGAAACTTTTCTACACTGAGCGTGTAGCTCGAATTTACGAACGTCAATTGAACGATTTCGAAAAGGCAATCGAATGGTATCGAAGGCTATTGGATGCCGAAGATGATACTGAATATCAGGCTCGTGCCGCAAGCTCTCTAATTGACCTTTATTCAATGCATTCAGAGTGGATTGAAATAATTGATTTACATAACAGGCAACTTACCTGGGTAAGCGATGAAACTGAAAGAAAGAATATTTTCCGAAGAATTGCATTGCTTCAGGAAGATATGCTTGATTCTCCAGACGATGCTGCAAAAACTCACTCAAGACTTCTTGAGGAATTTCCCGATGACAGGGAAGCTCTTGAACGTCTGGAAATTATTTACAGTAGAATTGAAAAATGGGCGGAGCTCGTTGATGTGCTCAGTCGCAAAGTAGAATACACTGATGATTCAGAACTGAGGAAGAGTTGCTGGAGTCGGATAGCCATATTGAGGGAGGAAAGTCTCGGCGAAATTGAAGGTGCCGCAGAAGCCTGGAACTCAATTCTACTTGAGAATCCTGATGATGGTGAAGCATTAAGATACCTTGCTCGCTTAAATGAAAGCCTGGAACGATGGGCCGATGTATATGATCTTGTTGAAAAAGAACTCGCTCTCACTTATGACTCAGAAATGGCCCGCAGTCTGAAATACAGACTTGGGTACATTCTTCAAGTACACCTTGAAGAACCAGAAAGAGCAATAGCGAGATATAGAGAAGTTCTTGAAGAAGATCCAGGACATGAAAAAGCGAAAATGGCTCTGGAATCCATGCTGAATGGTGAAGAATTCCTTGCACTTTCAGCCGCTGGTATCCTTGAAACTATTTACGAAATAGATGATAATTGGGAAAAACTTACGGGTCTTTATGTTTTAAAGGCCGGATACAGTATGGATCCGAGGGAGAAAGTAGATCTTTTCCTTAAGATTGCCCGAATTAAGGAAAATGAACTTGGTGAACCCATAGCTGCCTTTGGTTTCTATGGTCAGGCCTGTAAAGAAGCCCTTTCGGAACCGGATCTACAGGATATCCTTGATCAACTCCAGAGACTGGCATCTATTGAAGGTCGATGGGCCGAACTTGTTGAACTTTATAAAACAATCGGTGAAGACATTATGGATGGTAGAGTTCAGGAAAGTGTATTCCTGACTATAGCAGACGTTAGTCGCGATGCTCTTTCAGACCTTGCAACTTCCCGAAAATACTATGAAAAAGTTCTTGAAAATAGTCCTGAGAACCTTCATGCCATGGATGCTCTTGAGAGAGTGTACGAAGAAACATCCGATTGGAAGGCGCTGCATGATATTTATATTTCGAGAAGTGAACTTCCTGGATGCAGTGATGAAACGAGATATACGGTTCTTGTAAAAGCGGCAAAACTCTCTCATGAAAAACTTAATGATCTCAAACAAGCCACTGAGCATTACAACGACATTATGATGTTCCGGCCGGAGGATCCTTCCATATTCCGTGCCCTGGAAGGTCTTTATTTTGATCAGGAACTGTGGGATGATCTTATTTCACTTTATGAACAAAGAATACGCTATGTAGAAGAAATTGATGAGGCCGTGGAAATTCGATTCAGTATGGGCGAAGTTTTCATGGATTTCCTTGATGACGCAGATCGTGCAATTGAATCATTCCGTGCAGCGTTAGGTGGAAATCCTGCTTCAGATCCTACAATTGAAAGAATTGAAAAATTCCTTGAAAACGAAGCCTATGCACTTTCAGCTGCAGAGGTATTAGTCCCGATCTATGCAGCTCGGCAGGTATGGACAAAACTTATCAATGTTTTCAGTCTTCAGAGGAATCTTGAAGGAGATCCAGAAGTTAAGAGTGGGCTGACCAAGCGCATTGCTGAACTTTATGAAACAGTTCTCGAAGACCTCGAACAGGCATTTGTGTGGTACGGTTATTTATTTGAAGAAAAACCCGAAAATCATCAGATTCTTGAAAGATTGGTTAATCTTGCGGAATTACTGGAAAAATGGCAGGAAGTATCCGAGGTTTTCGCTCGAATTCTTGAAAATTCATATGGAGACGCTGAACATATTCTTCAAATTTCTGAAGAATTAGCCAGAATTTATGCAAAACAACTCCAGCGAATAGATGATGCTATTGAATGCTATAAACGCATTCTGGCTGCCGATAGAAACCGCGATGATATTTTCCGTGAACTTGAACTTCTCCTCATTGAAAATAAAAAATGGGAAGTTCTGCTGGAAGTTTATCGTGAAATTGCCGATTCATTCTTTGATCCAACTAAGAAAAATCCGTATCTTTACAAAATTTGTGGTGTTCTTGAAGATCAACTTGATAAAAACGAAGAGGCTATTGAGACTTATCGTGAAATTCTTGAAGGAGATCCTCAAGATGAAAAAGCAGTCAGCGCGCTCACAAGGCTTTATACCAAGCTCGCTAAATGGGAAGAACTAGTCGAACATATTTCATATCAGGTAAATACGAAGTCGGATCCCGATGACATCATAAATCTGAATCTTCGTCTTTCCGAGCTTTACAATGAAAAACTTGGTGAACCGGATAGCAGCGTTGATTGTCTCGAAAATATTCTTCGGATTGATCCTCTGAACGATCGTGTTCTGGTTTATCTTGAAAAACTTCTTTCCAATGAAACCGTACAACTGCGAACAGCAACAATACTTCAACCCATTTATCAGACTCTTGATCAGTGGAAACAACTTATCAGGGTTTATGAAGTGCTTATCAGTCTTACGGAGGATGAATATCAGAAGATACAGTATCTAAAAGAATGCTCTCAATTATATGATGATAGAGCCCAGAATCTGGAAAAATCATTCAAAGCTCTCTCTGACGCATGGCTTTTAGATATAAATGATGGAGATACTCTCAATAATCTTTACGGATTAGCTTTAAGAGCTGGTAACTGGAAAGAGTACATTGAAATTCTGGAAAAAGGCATCAAAGATAGTTATGACACGGAACTTCAGGTCAGTGTTCTTTTAAGGGTAGCTAGAATACAGAGTGAAACTCTTGAAGAAAAAGAAGCATCAGTGGTTTCTTATCGTAGAATTCTTGAGATCAGGGATGATCATCTGGATGCTCTCAGTGAACTTGCCTCGATTCTTACTGAGCTTGAACAGTGGAGTGAGCTTGCGGATGTATTAGATCGTAAGAGTGAACTTCTCAGTGAACCGGAAAGTGCTGGAGAAACTTTAAGAAAACTTGCTCTTTTAAGGATGGATGTACTTGAAGAAACTGAAAAAGCCATTGAAACATGGCGAAAACTTCTCGACTTTGTTCCTATGGATGAGCAGGCACTGAGGTCTCTGGAAAGACTATATGAAAAATCTGAAAAATGGGATGAACTCCCTGAAATTATTCGCAATATAATGGATATTGCTCCAGACGAACGCATTGAAAAAGCCTTTAAACTTTCGGCAATTCATGAAACAAAACTTGAAGATACGTTCGAAGCAATTAATGCCCTTAAGATGATTATTGAAGAAGTACCCGAGAATACCAGGGCGATTAATGACCTTGCAAGACTTTACAGGAAAGAGGAAAATTGGCCGGATCTCATTGAATGTTATGAAAAACTCATCAGCCTTGAAATGAATGATGAAAAACGCAATGACCTCATATTTGAAACTGCTCAAGTACTTCAGAATGAAATGAGCGACATTAATTCTGCACTTGAAAAATATCGATTCATTCTGGATTTTGCACCTTCGTACAAACCGGCCCTGGATGCTCTCTCTGTCCTCGTGAAAGAGGATGATTTCAGTAGTGCCGCCGCATCAATTCTTGAGCCGTTATATACTTCCCTTGGTGATGATGAATCTCTAATAAAACTATATTCCGAACTCATTCAGAAGGAAATTCAGCCTGAAGATATGAAGAGATATCTCTATAATCTTGCAGGATTGTATGAGAAAACAAATAATAATCAGGATGCCTTCAATCATTGGGGCAGACTCTTTAGAATTGAGCCGGAAAATCAGTCTACGGAAATGCAACTCCATCGGCTGGCTGAAATAATTAATGGGTGGAAATCTCTCACAGAGTTATATTCAGAGATCACTGAAGACATTTATGATGAAGAACTGAAGACCAGACTTATGCTTACCCAGTCCAGAATTTTTGAGTTGAATCTTGAGCAACTTGAAGATGCCGTCAAGACCCTCGATAAACTGGTTGAGAATGTACCGACTAATCTTGGTGTTATGAACGAACTTGACAGGTTGTTGATAGCCACTGAGAAGTGGGAAAAACTCTCAGAACTTCTTGAAATGGAAGCAAATACTGCGGACGGTACGGATGAGAAGGCGCTCTACCAGTATAGATTAGGTAAGCTTTTAAATGAAAAGCTTGATAATCCAACAGAAGCAGTCAGTGCATTCAGAATGGCTCTGGATTTGAATCCGGATCACTCAGACAGCATCATTGCTCTGGAATCAATGTTCAATGCTTCTGCGGAAGTCCTTGGTGAAGTACTCGATGTTCTTGAACCCGTCTATGAACGATTGTCACGTCCGGAAAAACTTATCAAGCTTTATGAAGCGAGGGCAAGCCTTGTGGAAGATGCAACAGATAAGTCAGCATTTATGGCAAAGGCAGCCCAGACAGCGGCCAGCGCTGGCGATATGGATTCTTCCATCAGTTTCTGGCAGAAAGCTTTTGCATATAGCCCGGAAGACCCAACATATCTTGATGAATTCATGAATACAGCCGAAATGGCAGGGAAAATAACTCTAGTCGTGGAAGCCGTTACCGGGGCGTTATCAAAAGAAATGGATGATATTGCTTCAGTAAATGCTGCTCAGAAAACAGCTGAACTTTGTCTCAGAGCCGGTGATACTTCTGGAGCTGAGAAAATGTACGGTGAAGTTCTTCGTCGTGAAGATGAAAACATCACTGCTCTCAAAGCTCTGGAAGAAATTTATCGCATGTCAGATTCAATATCTGATCTTGTTCGTATCCTCGACCGAAGATCGCAAGTTGAGTATGACCCGGAAGTGAAAAAGCCGATTCTGGAAGAAATTGCCAGACTCTATGAAATCAATCTGAATGATATGCCAAGAGCTCTGAAGGCATGGAAAGAGCTTCTGGAGATGGATGAAATGGATCTCAACTGCCGCACTCAATTGATAAGGCTTTATGAATCCATGGATTACTGGAACGATCTTGTAGATATTCTTGGTATTCACATGAATTACCTTCAGGAAGTCGAAGATATTCAGGAAGTTCGCAAACGCATCGCACGGATTTACGATGAGAAACTTGATAAGCCTGATAAAGCTGAAGAAGCCTGGAGAGATGCTTTCGATGCGGTTCCTGGAGATACTGAAGCCTTCAATCAGATGATGAAGATATTCAAGAATCGACAGGATTGGGATTCCATTAAGGACATGTACTTTACAAAACTTTCCATGGCATCAGACGATGACACGAAAGTGGAAACGTATCTTGCCCTGGCAAATCTCTGTATTAATTCCCTTAACGAGCCGGATGATGCCGCTGATTATTATAATCAGATTCTTGATATCAAGCCGGATCACGACAAAGTTTTTGATAAACTATCAGAGATCTACACTGCTGCTGAAAGGTATTATGATTTAATTGAAGTGCTTAGAAAACGAGCAGCGTATTTCGGGTCTGTTGGTGAAAGCAGCATGGAAGTAGTCATGCTGGATAAAATAGCAAGAATTTGGGAGGAAAATCTCGAAAATGGAGATGAAGCTCTTAAGATTCTTGAAGAAATACTTGATCGTGACGGTGGCAATGTGACGGCACTTACGGGACTGGCCCGCCTGCATGAAAACCGTGAAGAGTGGGAAAAATGTCAACAATATCTTGAAAAAGCAGCACTGCTCGAGCCCAAGGGAAGTGAGGGTGCCGAACTTGCATTCCGTCGTGGTAATGTGGCACTTAAATTGGGAGATGAGGAAACAGCGATTGTTCGTTGGCAGGAAGCTCTGAGGCTCTATCCTAAACATTCGGATTCCTTCAATAAACTTAAAGAAATTGCCACTACCAAACATGATGAGCAGATGCTTGTGAAGCTTTATCAAAATCGTCTGCCATATGTCACTGAGAAGGAAGACCGACTGCCGGCTCTTCTTGAACTTGCAGATCTTTACGTAAAAATGGGTGCTGGCGAAGCAGCTTTCCCATATCTCGAAGAGGCTACCGGTCTTGATCCCGAGAACATCGAAGTAAAGAAACAACTTGGGGATGCTTACTTTGCCGGTGGGAATTATTCTCAGGCAGAACAGATTTATAATTCCCTTTGTGATGAACTTGCAAAAGATCGCAATGCCAAAAAGGATCTTGCCTCAATTTATCAACGCCTTGGCGGAATCCGTGAAGGGCAAAGTGATAACGAGGGTGCTCTGGATTATTATACAAAAGCACAGAAACTTGATCCTACTTACGTGCCTAATCTCATCGCAATGGCAAAATGCAATGTTAAGGTTGGTAATCATGATCAGGGACAGAAACTGTTCCGTGCCCTTTTATTCCAGAAGATCGACGGTGTCATTACCAAGGGTGAAATTTTCCTTGAAATAGCCAGAATTGACCTTCTTATGGGTAATGCGGCAAAAGCAAAAGCAAGTGCTCAACGTGGTCTCACGGAAGATCCCTCCAATGCAGAAATCAAAGCATTTCTTGAACAGATTCAATGATTAAGATTCCAGTAGTACTATCCGAAGTAACTTTTATAAAAGGTTCTACATCCGTTTCAAATCTTCCTGCTAATGATGAAAGCATTGAATTCGCGGTGGCAGGCAAGAGCAATGTTGGAAAATCAAGCCTTCTGAGGTTACTATTTAATAATCGAAAAATGGTAAAAGTTAGTCGTACTCCCGGAAGAACCAGGGAAATAAATTTTTTCCGGGTAGATGTTAAGGATGGACCTTCTCTTGTAGTGGCAGATCTTCCCGGGTACGGTTATGCGAAAGTTCCAATGAGTATGCGTGAGGAATGGGGTACTTTTATCACTGATTATCTGCAAAGTCGCACCATGCTCAAGGCTGTTTTTCTTCTTTTTGATGCTCGTCGGGATGTTTCCGAGGATGAGTATGAATTTATTGAATGGTTAAAGATTAATAATATAAAAGTGTTCCCGGTATTAACAAAGGTTGATCAGATTCCGAAAACCCATTGGGGTAAAGCCAGTATCAGTGTTACCGAAGCTTGTGGAATGCGTCCTGTGATGTTCAGTTCATTAAAGCCTCTTGGCATTGATGATATTTGGAGAAAAGTCATTTCTCTGGTAAATGAAGAATCCGATGGCGGCACTTGAATTTCAAATAATAGAACTCGATAAAACGTGGTTGTCTCAACTTCTAGATATTGAACGGAAGTCCTTCGGAAATCCGTGGTCCAAGACAGCATTCATCTCTGAAATGGGGCTTGATTACAGTTTTACTATCGGGATAACCGATCCCGGCGAAACTACCCTGTATGCTTTTTCCGTTTTCTGGCTCGTTGAGGATGAAATTCACATTCTTAATATAGCTGTTAATCCTGAGTTTCGAAGACAGGGCTTTGCGAAGGTGCTTATTGATTATATTTTAGGTCAGGCCCATGCTGTAATTTGCCAGTTTGTGTATCTGGAAGTAAGGATAAATAATCTTGCGGCCATATCACTGTATGAGAAAACGGGTTTTACTCTTGTAGGAAAGCGTCCCCGCTATTATTCTGACACCGGGGAAGATGCCCTGCTATATACTTATTACCTGAAAGAAACTGATAATAATGAAGAAGACTGATAATTTGAAAAACATATATATAGGTCACGCTCTTGATCAAATACCAAGATTTCTTTCAACGATGGACAGAAATCCCCTTTCAAAAACCTATGGCTGTGCAAATCGCGAATACTGGCTTGCGAGAGCTGTTGATTTTCCATCTGCCATAGCACAGTACGGTATACTTGGTTTGACTCTGGCTTATACCACTGACGGTATCGGGAGTCCTTATTATGCCCATCCAAAAGTAGGACAGTGGATTAAAGCGGGCCTGATGTATCTTGCACAGATTCAGCATTCTGATGGCTCATATGATGAGTTTTATCCAAATGAGCGAGGTTGGGCCGGGCCTACGGGCTTTCTACTCCACAGCATGGTTCATGCTTACAAATCTGTAGAGTCTCTTCTAAATCCTCAGGAAATGGCAACAATCCGAAAAACCATGTATCGTGCCGCGCGATTTCTCGGGGAAAATGATGAAATCGGTGTTCTTGCAAATCATCATGCTATGGCGATTTTGCCTCTGCGCGAAGCCATTGAACTTCTAGACGCTAGAGAGTTTGAGCCTCTTTACGAAGAACGAAAAGCAGAGTTTATGAAGTACTGTCATCCCGAGGGGTGGTGCCTGGAATATGATGGTATTGATCCAGGGTATCTGAGTGCTACAATTTCCTTCATCGGTCGAACATGCCAGGCACGCTTTGATAAAGAACTATATGATATTGCTGTTAAAGCACTGGATGTTACGAAGTATTTCGTCTATCCCGACCACCACTACGGAGGAACACTCGGGTCCCGAGAAACTCTGCACTTTTATCCTCATGGTTACGAAATATTAGGCAGGGAACATCCTATTGCTCTAGCGCAGGCGAACCATATGCTGGCTGGTTTTAAAAAAGGTGCCAGCGTCTATCCCGCTTTACAGGCAGAGCGATACTTTGTTTATCGAATTCCTGAGTTTCTTTTTGCGGCGAGGGATTTTGCTCCCCGGGGTGGCGATCTTCCTCTTTTACCCTTCCAGGAGGCTGGTGATTCTTCATTCAATATTGCCGACGCAGGAATATGGGGTGCAAAGCGTGGAAAATACTGGATAGTAGCTAATCTCGCCCGGGGCGGAAACTTTAAACTCTTTGATGTTGGTTCGAAAGAAGGAAAAATAATAGCCTCTGATACGGGAATCAGTGGGCGACTTAAGAACGGTACATTTTTCACTTCTTCCTGGATTGACGATGAGAAAAATTTCTCTATTCAGGGAGTTGAAGCTCAAGTCAAAGCAAGATGTTTTACCATGTCTTCACAGACTTTTGATCCTTTGAAAATGACAGTCTTCCGGGCTGGTATGGCAGCTCTGGGCTGGCATCACAAAAGTGCCAACCACATTAAGGGCGGAATCCGGAAAATTCTCATGCTTCGCAATAAAACAGCTCCCATTTCCCTTGTACGGAATCTGAGACTTGAAGTGGATGGTCTTCGCGTTATCGACCGAATATCCTGCCGTAAAGGTCTTGATATCGAAACGATTATACTTGGAGAAGAACTTCCCGTTCGTTATGTTCCACAATCCCGATATTTCCAACCAATGGAACTTGAAGTAGCCGGCCGGACTCTCACCCGGGCGGAACTTGACACGCTTCGCGATACCGGTGAAGTTTCCATTGAAAGAGTAATCGCATAGCAGCATCTCCACGGTGATATTGTCGGAAATGATTTGTTTGTTATACAGAGTATAAATTTCTGATGAAATGGGAATAATTTTTAAGTAATATTCATTCAAGAGCGTTTTCGTTCGGTCAAATCTTTTAAGACGACAAAGCCATTGAATGGATGACGACCCCCATGGAAAAAACACCCGTTGGTGTAACAACTGTATGTTCCTTCACAGGATTGCCTGTACTTTCAATTCCATTATTTACCGATAAGGAAATAGATAAAGACTGCATTGTCACAATAAATAAAATCGGAGAGGCCATAATCTTTGTGGATTACCGTGGCCATTTTAAAAACTGCCAACCGGAAAAGATGGATAATCTCTTCAGGGATTTTTGTAAACAATCTGGAATTTCAGATAAGTACGTTATTGTAATAAACCTTCGCACAGTCAAAGGGTTTATGCCTGCTCATGCTCTGAAAAGTCAGGTATCAACTCTGCTTTCTCACGGTGATTCCCTGTCCGGGATAGTCATGATCCAGGATTATTCCCGGGTAAAAAAAATTATCCTGAAAGGGCTGAGATTCTTTAATCCCGGCCTCAAAATCGAAGTTAAGGAAGATTACGCGTCTGCTGTTTTTACTGCATTGGAGATAATAAATGAGCATAAAATAAAAACTAATGATGCCCTTCCCGGTACTTCAGAAAAAATTGTTTTTGAAGATGTTTTCTTCAACCCCGAGTGGGAATACCGCAATGAGGCTAATCTGCGTTATCGTCTGGGCGGGATAAGTGGTAAACTATTCTATATTTCCATGCACGGCAACCTTACTCAAGCGCAAGACATCCACCGATGTGGTGCCCTTCTTGAAAAAGTAATAAAGGATAATAATTTCAGTAATATCCCATTTATAATGGTTGATTATACCGAACTTGCTCCCATCAATTCTATTCGTCTGAGACATCTTTTTGCTAAAGAAGCTGAAAGAGTAAACAGGCTTTATGGCCATGACAAGTCAGTTCAGATTGCAATTCGTCCCGATAGAATAAACAAAATTGCTATCAGGCTTTTTGCTCCTTTCATTCAGCAGAGGATAATTTTAGTTAATGATCTGGATGAAGCTTTCTATAAATTGAATAATTTCATATCTTCCGGAGAAGGGCAGACCACAGTCAGAGACATTGTGGTCAGTAAAAAAGATTTAAAAGAACTCGCCAATGTTTTTGGTGCAATGCACTGGCAGGAAGATATAAACTTTCCAGGGGATCTCCTTTCTCCAGAGAATCCTCTTTCCTGTCTTTCAGATTCTCTTTTAAATATGAAAAAAGGTCTGGCTGAATTAATGGCAAATGAAACGCTGATTCAGAAACAGCGGTTAAAGGAATCTGAAATTGCCAGACGAAAAATCAGGAAAATGCTCAGGGAAACAGAAAATGCCCGAAGTGACCTTGAAAAATCCACGACATCGAAACGGATTCTTTTAGACAATATTCCAACTCAAATCTGGTATCTCACGGATGAAAATACCTATGGTGCAGTAAATAAAGCTCATGCTGATTTCATGGGTAAAGATATTGATAAATTGGCGTTTAAACGTCTCGATGAATGCATTGCCCAGGACAAAGTAAATTTTATTCGAGAATTGAGTAAGCCGGCATTCTCGGGGAATAAAGTCTCCTCAAGGGAAGAATGGCTTACAGATTACCAGGGAGAAAAGCATTTTCTTTCAATTTCACAGACCCCAATTTTTCATTCCGGAGGAAGTGTGGATTATGTTGTCTGTTGTGCCGAGGATATAACGGCAAGAAAAACAATTGAGGAAGAAAGAGAAAAGCTATCAGCAGAACTTATCCAGTCGAGAAAACTGGAATCTATTGGACGTCTTGCGGGTGGTGTCGCTCACGATTTCAACAATATGCTGTCAGTCATCCTGGGACATGTGGAACTTGCCCTGTCGGAAACGGAGCCCGAAAACAGCCTCTACCACGAGCTTTCCTCAATTCAGAGAGCCGCGGAGCGATCTGCGGACTTGACTCGCCAACTCCTCGCCTTTGCTCGGAAACAAATAATTGCCCCGAAAGTTATTGATGTTAATTCAACTGTTTCGGGTATGCTTGGCATGATACGCAGACTTATCGGCGAGGATATTGAGTTGATATTCGAACCATTTTTCGAATTATGGCCCGTAAAAGTTGATCCCGCCCAAGTAGATCAGATGCTTGCAAATCTGTGTTTGAATGCCCGGGATGCCATGGGCGGTGGCGGTAAGATAACCATTCAAACAAGTAATATTTCGTTCTCCCAAGGGGATGTAATGCCGGAAAAAGATATGGAATTCGGTAGATACATCAGGCTTTCCGTCTCTGACAACGGCAATGGAATGAGTGAAGAAACCCTGTCTCACATTTTTGAACCGTTTTTTACAACAAAGGGTGTGGGTAAAGGCACCGGTCTTGGACTTGCAACTATCTATGGTGCTGTAAAGCAGAATAGCGGTTATATAAAAATAGACAGCGAAGAGAAAAAAGGCACGCAGGTGATGATTTACCTTCCCGTGTGTGAGGATTTAAAAACTCCTGTTAAAAAAGCAGATGATCCTGAAATAAAAATTATTCACGGCTCAGAGACAGTACTTCTTGTTGAAGATGAGCTTATGATCCTCAATGTTACGGCGGGTATGCTGGAAAATATGGGCTATCAAGTTTTAAAAGCCCGAACCCCCAATGACGCCCTTCGCATTTGTAAAAATATCAAAAATAACATTGATATACTAATGACTGATGTCATTATGCCCGGAATGAACGGGCGGGATCTCAGTGCATTAATCATGGAAATGCGTCCTTCCATACATCGCCTGTTCATGTCCGGATATACTGCAGATGTTATTGCTTCAAAGGGTATTCTGGAAGATGGCGTCAACTTTATACACAAACCTTTCTCAATGAGCGAGCTTTCAGCGAAAATCCACGAGATATTAAAAGGAAACTGAAAAACTGCCATGGGGTAGATTTTTTCTGAAGAATTCAATTTTAGGGTCGATAACAAAGATTTTAAGGGTATAATAGTGCACTGAAAATTTACTCTGTGATGTGCAACAGGCTAACGCCAATATAAGGAGTCATTATGAGAAAAAGTCTTCTGCTTATACTTTTCCTCGGGTTATTCATTGTTTCGTGTGATGACGATCCGTCAAACAACAGTAATAACACAAATAATACCAATACAAATAACACCAATAACACAAACAACACTAATAATACTAATACCTGTGAAGGGGAAGCTCCCGCTGCGGATTTACAGGATGGTGTTTGTGCCGGAAGCGTTAAAATATGCGATGGAAATCAATGGGTAGAGCCGGATTACTCACTCTTAGAAGATTATGAAGTTGATGAAACCAGTTGCGATGAACTCGATAACGATTGCGATGGTATTATTGATGAAAATCTTCAGCAGGAGTTTTTTGCTGATACGGATAATGACACTTACGGTGATGCAAACGACTCAGTAATGGCCTGTACCCAGCCCGCAGGCTATGTTGCGAACTCAAATGACTGCGACGATACCGACAATATGCACTGGAGTGATTGTGATTCCTGCATCGATGAAGACGGTGACGGCTACGGCAGCGGCTGCGATATGGGTGATGACTGTGACGATAGAATCCTAACGGGTGCCGGTTGTTTTGACAACTGTCAAACCTTCTATGCTGATGTAGACGGCGATACTTATGGCGACTCCCAGGCCTCTGTTATAGCCTGTATTCAGCCAGAAGGCTACGTTGCAAACCCGGATGACTGCGATGATAATTCAGAACTGCACCATAACGATTGCGATAATTGCATCGATAATGATGGCGACGGCTACGGTATGGGTTGTGATGCAGGAGAAGACTGTGACGATTCTACTATTACGGGTTCCTCCTGTCATGCGGGTTGTACCGTATTTTATCAGGATATCGATGGTGACGGTTACGGTAATTCCTCTGTATTTATGACCACCTGCATTGAGCCTGCAGGATATGTCTCAAACAACACCGACTGTAATGACGCCAATCCCAATCACTGGAATGATTGCGGCGGTTGCACAGATGTTGACGGCGACGGATATGGAGCCGGTTGCGATCTCGGGCCCGATTGTGATGACAGTTCTTCTACGGGAGCCGGTTGCCATAACAGTTGCAGTACCTGGTACCGCGACGCTGATGGCGATACATATGGAAACCCGAGTGTTTCAATGGTTGCCTGCCTTCAGCCCACAGGCTATGTGGCGGATAACACCGACTGTCTTGACTCAAGCCCTACTCACTGGAATGACTGCACTGGATGTATCGATGACGACGGTGATGGCTATGGGTTCGGCTGCGATCTTGGAGATGACTGCGATGACAGTGTTGAAACGGGAGCTACCTGCAATGCCGGTTGCGGCACATATTACAGAGATAACGACGGCGATACTTACGGAAATTCATCTGCATCAGTCACTGCCTGCAGTCAACCTGCTGGCTATGTAACAAACTCCTCAGACTGTAACGATCTCAATGCAAATCACTGGAGCGACTGCGGAAATTGTACTGATGCTGACGGTGACAATCATGGGCCCGGCTGCGATCTCGGGCCGGACTGTGATGACACCCTTGCCACAGGAACCGGTTGTCATAACACTTGTAGCCCATTTTATCGTGACTCTGACGGCGATACATATGGAAATCCCATGCTGTCCGTAACTCGATGTACTGTGCCTACTGGGTATGTTGCCAATAATGGTGATTGTAACGATTACAGTGCCAGCCACTGGAGTGATTGTTCCACATGCTTGGATTTCGATAACGATAACTACGGAAGTGGCTGTAACCTTGGACCAGATTGTGATGACACCGTTGAAACTGGCGCCGCCTGCCATACCGGTTGCAACACCTACTATCAAGATTCCGATGGAGACACTTTCGGAAATGCCGGTTCGATGAGGGATGCATGCAGCCAGCCTGCGGGCTACGTTATTGATTTAACTGACTGCGACGACACGGATAACACTCGGTATCCGGGCAATGCTGAAGTCTGCGACGGAAAAGACAACAACTGTAACGGTAGCGTGGATGAAGGCGTAACCACCACCTACTATCAGGATTCCGACGGCGACACCTTCGGAAATCCTTCTGTTACAACGCAGGCCTGCAGCCAGCCGGCAGGTTATGTAGTAAACTCCGGCGACTGTAACGACGCTTCCGCTGCTCACTGGAACGATTGCGGTAATTGCGTTGATAACGATCTTGACGGTTATGGCACCGACTGTAATCTTGGTGCGGACTGCGATGATTCCATTGCAACGGGCTCTACTTGCCATACCAGTTGCAATACATACTATCAGGATTCCGATGGAGATACTTATGGAAATCCGGCAGTAACACAAGTGGCTTGCGTTCAACCTGTCGGTTATGTTTCCAACTTAACAGACTGTGATGACTCAACAAACCTGCGGTATCCGGGCAATCCCGAAATCTGTGATGGCCTTGACAACAACTGTAACGGCAGCGTGGATGAAGGCGTAACCACCACCTACTATCAGGATTCCGATAATGACGGCCACGGCAATGCATCAGCAACAACACAGGCATGCAGCCAGCCCGGCGGTTATGTTTCCAATTCCGATGATTGCGACGACACTGATAATGCGCGGTATCCCGGCAACGCAGAAGTCTGTGACGGAAAAGATAATAACTGTAACGGCAGCGTGGATGAAGGAGTAACCACCACCTACTATCAGGATTCCGATAATGACGGCCACGGCAACGCCTCAGCAACAACGCAGGCATGCAGCCAGCCCGGCGGTTATGTTTCCAATTCCGACGACTGCGATGACACTGATAACACTCGGTATCCCGGTAACGCAGAAGTTTGCGACGGAAAAGACAACAACTGTAACGGCACCGTAGATGAAGGTGTAAAAACCACCTACTATCAGGATTTCGACGGTGACACCTTCGGGAATCCCTCTGTTTCAACAGAAGCATGTACTCAGCCTGCGAATTATGTAACCAACTCAGGCGACTGTGATGACTCTTCCAATGCCCACTGGAATGATTGCGGTAATTGCCTTGATGACGATGGAGATAACTACGGCGCTGGCTGCAACCTTGGAGCCGATTGTGACGACACAAGCGCTGCCTGCCACACCGGTTGCGGCACCTATTATCAGGATTCCGACGGCGACACTTTTGGTGATCCTGCAGTATCTGCAGTTGCGTGTAGCCAGCCAGTGGGTTATGTTTTAAATAATACCGACTGCGGTCCTTCGGACAATACTGTTTACCCTGGCGCACCTGAAGTTTGCGACGGTCAGGACAATAATTGTGACTCCGTTGTTGATGCGGGGACCTGTCAATCAAACGCTTCATGTACTGATGATGGCGGAACAGTGGCTGCATACTGCAGTTGTGACGCCAATTACCTTGAACTTCCAGCAGAGCCCGGTGTTTGCCAGGAGGCATTTTCTCCGGATCTGACGGATCTTGCTGTAACGGAAGTCATGATTCAGGCTGTAAATTCAAATACTCCCGCTGAAGGTCAGTATTTTGAAATCTACAATTCATCTTCAAATCAGATAAATCTCGAAGGTGTCGGTTTCCTTGTGGACAATTTCACAGAGGACGCATCCTACGTTATTTCCACTACAACACTCCTGCCTTCCGGTGGTTTCATGGTAATTGCTCTGACGGGTGATACCGGTCTTAACGGTGGTTTTACAGCGAATGTTGAATTCCTTTCAATGCCTGAACTCAACACTACTGGAGGTTATATTGAAATCTATCGTGACTCAGACATGGCATCATTTGACCTGATTCTCTGGGATGATACCTGGAACCACGTTGCCGGGAAATCTTTGAACCTCAGCCCCGAAGCAGTATTCGGTGCGGACCCTGCAACGCTCAATGATGACGGTCCACACTGGTGTCAAACCAGATTCTCCCAGCTTTCAGGTGGTGATTTTGGAACGCCCGGTGATGAAAACGATCACTGCCTCATCGGCTGGTGTAATCTTCAGTGGCCTGCCACAACCACGACTTCGGAAGGTGTAAATTCGGAAAATATCTATGGTCAGGTATATGAAAAAATAGGTACAGATTCCGGAACTGATGCCGCAGGAGCCTATGCTTTCATTAAAGCTCAACTCGGTTGGGGTGCTCAGGGTTCTTATGCCGGAGACAGTTGGACCTGGATAGATGCGACATTCAATGCTAACGTAGGAAACAATGATGAGTATATGGCTCCCCTTAATATTTCAACGGCGGGCACTTATGACTATACTTACCGTATGTCAATGGATGGCGGTTTGAGTTGGATTTATTGCGATTTATCCGGTGCTAACGGCCACGGAGGTTCTCTCAACTACTCCCCCGTTGACAACGGTGAAATAACCGTAACTCCCTGATCTCCATACTGAATCCAAACTTCAATAACACTACATTATCTACTCTCATCCGGGATCATTCCAAATCAACACCCAAACACCAATAATATCAATTCAATTCAAATAACCTGACTTATTTCCATAAGGTTAGTTTGAATGTGATTTTTATTGTGGTAGCATCTGAACGTCAGAAAAACAAAAGGCTATTTCATGTTCATTTTTACCAGATATAAAATTTTTGAATTTACTTTTTTTACAATGCTGTTTTTTTTACCAATGCAGATTCAAGCTTCACCGTGGCGGATTGGAACCAAAGCTCGCATAGGAGGACGTTATGATAACATTCGCATGTGTGTTGCAACGGATCCCGGGGTAAATGGAGGACCAGCAATGGATATTTCCATCTACGCTGGTAAAGAACTCTCATCGAAGACAGTTCTCGAGTTTGATTTGCCTGCAATGCGTCCTATTCTGTTTGGGGCAGCATTTAAGATGCTGCAATTTGAACCCTCCGTTACCCTCAAAATAAGCGTACTGAGCACAAATAACTTAAAGCTACAGGCTGGACCAATGGCTGGAATATCCATGCACTATGGCCCAGATGTGGATTCAGACTCTTCAGGAACCAATCGCACGCGATCTTTTTTTGCAATGGGTCCCATTCTGGGTGGCTATGGAGGCATCACCATTTTACGACCACACGGAAAGTTTGATATTCAGGTAGGGATAACTGTTTATACCATCCCACTATGGTCCATAAACGATCCTGAAAACCACAACGGTTTCGTACTGGGTGGCTCCCTTGATATTGCCATGCTCTGGAAATAACCTCAACCAACCCTTATAAAAATGTCCATAGTCCTTAAGCTATCTAAAAACAAGGCTCACTATGCTGATTCTATTACTCAGGTTTACATTCGGAATAATTTCCCCAATCTACAGTTTCAATAAGGGTGCAAACAAGCCCATTTTCACAGGAACCGTCAGCATAGCAAAGTTCATTTTCCCCTCCCAGATGGGGTTCACACAGACCGAAACCATAACCTCGATCTTCCGGGAAAAGATCAGAGCGGCAGGTTCCTGAATTACATGAATCAGGAATAGCAGGATCGCATATATCAAGACAGCGTGCATGCCAAGGGGAGTTATTTTCAGGAGCAACGTACGAATCTATATACCAACCACACATTGTTCCTTCTCGACATGTCATCATTGAGTAATTTAAAGCACAGTTCTGTCCTTCCGGAGTGTCCGGGAAGTATTCTTCGGGAAGACATAATTCATAACCACCTTCATCGTTGAAATTCCAGTCGAATTTATAAGGAAAACAGTAGTTTCCTTCTGGACATGTATCATTAAGAGGGTCGCATTTCAGGGTACATAATGAGAAATATATTTCATCATACCAATTACCATAGCCGGTTTCAATAAGAATAGTTGAAACCCCCAGGCTGCAAACAGCTCCATGCAAATAGCCTGAACAACTGGCTGATGCAAACCCCAAAGGACTGTCCGGACTTTCAATATTATTGTTATCACAAAGCTCTACGCAGGTATCTACAGATGGCATTCCATCCGGTATGGCTGGAATACAATCATTTTCGCACGGGGTATCAGGGCAATCATCACATGCATCACCACGTCCGTCCCCATCGGAATTCTCCTGTAATGGATTTGGTACTCGTTTACAATTGTCTTCATCATTGGGGATTCCATCATCATCCTGATCAATAATTCGTTCAAAATCGGGAACCTCAACTGATAAACCAAGTTTCAGAAAACGCATAGCCATATTATTTTTAATGAGAATAGGATTGATAATTATAAGAGCTTCAAAAATGAGGTCCTTATTGGTTTGTTCAAGTTCACCATCGCGATAGTCATTGGATAGAACATTAAGAAATTCCTGAAAACTTGCATCGGAATATGTGCCATTGTTACGTAATCTACCAGCCTCAATCAAAACTGCACTTGCGAGGAGAAGGAAAGCGTTGTCGTCATTATCACCACCTTGCAGGTTCATTGATGAGTTGCGACTTGATAAAGAAAATTCAGGGACTGTTATTCCAAGTTGAGTAACAAGTTCAGTCTCCGCTGATGTGATAGCTTGACCAGGCTCAAGTCCTTCATTAATAAAATGTTTAATTCTTTCAATAGTCAGATGAGTAAGAATATTTACTCTTGTATTCTGAACTGTTTCTGTCTGAGGAAAATACAGGGCTCTGAGAGTGAGCAGGCTTTTTGAAACAGAGCCTGTGTTTTCATTGAAAAAGTAGCCATATCCTTCAATAAGAACAGGGCCGGCAGAATCAACTGAAACAGAGAACTCTCCGTTATCATTATATGTTGAGGTCATAAAAACCATACCACTTGGCTCAAGATTATCATTGAGTTTTATAACATTAATCGTTGAACCCAGAAGATATGGTCCTTTCTGAACAGATCCTGATAGGTCAAACCTGTTTTCAACTACCGAATCCTTTTCACAGCTTTCACTATTTTCGCACGAAAATAGTGCTAAAAGTATTGATAAAAAGAAGAATTTTATTTTCATGAGGTGCTCCAAAATATTTTTCTATAATCAGTGTAAATTTCAATTGCCCTATATTTTTAGAACTAAAGACACAAATAAACTTCTACATGTCCTATGATTGTATCTTCTTCCATGTAGGTACATGTTCTGCCAGGAACGCAACTTCCGTCTGGATTGCACGGTTGCTGGAAATCTCCCGTTTGCATATCACAGAGGCCAAACCCAGTGTCATAAGTAAGTGAATCTGTGTGGCATGTACCTCCATTGCATTCTACTGGATTAGATGGATCACAAATGGGAACACAGGAAGTAATGAATGCAGATAGTGAAACTTCCGGACGATACTTGACTGGGAGCAACCCGCAGTGTTTTCCCTCACCGCACAGAGAAAAATCCGGCATGCAGTTTCTTTGTTCATCGCGTTCGTAGTTTAATTCGTCTGCGACACATATTGTTGCAGGCTCTTGGTAAGGAAAAAACCAATGAGCGGAAAGACAAGACTCATTCTCCGGACAGTTATTACTTAGAAAATCGCACTCTTGCGCACAAATGCCAGTTCTTCCCGGACCTTCATAACCGGCGTCCCCCAGATAGAATTGATAGTCAACGGAACATAACTCCCCAGATAAATAACCACTGCACTCTGCATTTGAAAAACCAGCGAGCGGGACATCTTCACGAAAATTGTCACTGTAACAGAATTGCACGCAGAGAATTTTTGTTGTGCCATCTTCGTTAGTTCCGGTAATGCAATCATGGGGACAAGCCGTATCAGGGCAATCGTCACATGCATCTCCACGTCCATCACCATCAGCGTTTTCCTGAAGTGGATTTGGCACAAGTGGGCAGTTATCAAGGCTGTCAACAACACCATCGCCATCTCTATCAATTATTCTTTCAAAATCGGGAACCTGTGCATTTGAATTTGTTTTCTGAAATCTTTCGGCTACATGGTTTTTTATAAGTAAAGGCTTTAAATTCATGAAACCAGACTGGATGTATGCAACATTCAGATCTTCCATTGTTCCATCTCTCAAATCATCAGAAAGAATATTAAGCAATTCCTGAAAATCACCGGAACTGTAGGAAGGATCGTTCGTACGGACTCTGGCAGCTTCAATTGTTACGGCACTGAGTAAGAGCAAAAATGCATTCTCATCAGAGTCACCACCTTCCAGATTCAGCGATGTGCCGGGACTCGAATGAGTATAAATATTTGAAATATTATAAGCACTTATTAGTTCAGATTCGGCTGTTTGTCTTGCTTGATCAAACCCTGAACCAGACTTGAGCAACTCTTTTATTCTTTCAACAGTTAAATGAGTTATAAGATTAATGTAAACCTGCTGGGTTGGAGAGCCATCTGGCTTATATATGGCTCGCAATGTCAGAGGGCTGTGAGATAGGGTTCCAGTGTTTTCATTGAAGTAATAGCCATATCCTTCAAGCATAACTGGAGTCGAATGGGCCAGTTCAAGAACGAAATTTCCACTGTTTGAGATTGTTTCTGTAAAGAAGATTTCTCCTGTCGGATTGAAATTCTCGTCCAGGATTATCATACGTACGGACGAGCCTGTTATGAAAGGGCCTTTTTGTATTGCCCCTGTCAATTTAACAAGCTTTATGGTTTTACTATTTTCACAGGAGGACGAAAGAATAATTAAAACAGCAAAGAAAAACCGCATAGTAACTCCTGAAGTCTCATTAAAGATATACTAAAAGTAATTCAATAAAAATAGTTTTTTTAACAGAATAACCGACTGGGGTTAGTGTTTTTATTTTATTAAAAAAATGACTTTTTTCAAGAATAAGAATAACCGACCGGAGTAAGTTTTTTATGACGCCAATTATTCGGGTTCATTCCACAGTTTACAAAACAAGTGAAGGATCAGGCTTTTGCGGATTTGAATTACTTCTCATTGTAAATTTGTAATCGCTTGTATTACTTAGAATTCCAGCTCTTATAGCAGCACGGCCTGCTGAATATAGATTGCGCATTGTGGTATAGAGCATCCCATCATACAAGTCGATTTCTTCAGTATCAATTCTGGTTTTTTCTTTTAATGTAGCTTGTTTGCCATAAACCGTAGAAAGATTCTCCATAATATTTGCTACTTCAGAAAGTCTCACTTCAACTTTTACTTCAGGCTCAAAATAAGATTTCTTCTCATTTAGAATTTCTGAAAAAACAGGGATTGCAGCTAAAAGTTCCGGGTCATCGGATGGTGTAATCTTTCTAAGTCTTATGGCAAATTCAGCATCGTTTTCGGCAAAATCTCCAAGCACTGATTGCACTTTCTCCAGCCATTTCCATGCTGAATTAATTATTTTGTTTTTTTCTCTGGTTGTAACCATCTTTGCAATAATGCTCTCAGGCCGTTTTTCAATGAGAGTTGAATGGTTGCTCCGGAGTAAATTAAATTGTTCAAGTTTTGAAGGCGTAAATCCATATTCAGATAAAGTTTCAATATCTCTTGACCATTTTGCCGCCGCATTTTGTGCTTCCAATTGGATTTCGGATGAACCGAATCTTCTACCGATACTTATAAAATCACTGTTTGTTAAATTTTTTCTTGTACGCATGGTACACGTCCTTTCAGAGGATGAATCCTCAGTTATAAAATTATGTCCGGAACCATTCGGGACACAATGTTTTCGCCGTTACACCAATGCGGTTTCATTTTTTTTTTAAATTTTTTCATTTCCAGAGGTTCTTTTCTCTATAACCAGTTGTTTTTTAATATATATTCTGAAGGACATTTTTTCATTTTTTTCAGAAATAAAACTTTTAGCTCTGCCGCTTTTTTTCCCTTAGCCTCCACTGTAATTTTTTGTTTTGCCGCATTTTCTCCTGTGGGCTCCAGTGTAATTTTGAGTTCAGTCACTATTGCCCCCATAGCCTCCATTATAATTTTTGGCTTTGCCGCCTTTAACTCCATAGGCTTCACTCTAATTTCCAGGCAAGACGAAGTTGCTACGGTAGTCCCTTCTGCAACCTATAGCTCTGCCGGAATTTTGCGGCTTCAGTCTCATTTTTCCATGTAGCCCCCACAGAAACTTTTTACTTTGCCGCATTTTCTCCTGTGGGCTCTACTGTAATTTTGAGTTCAGTCACTGTTGCCCCCATAGCCTCCACTGTAACTTTTGGCTTTGCCGCCTTTAACTCCAAAGGCTCCACTGTAATTTCCAGGTCAGTCGAAGTGACTACGGTAGTCTCTACTGTAACCTATAGCTCTGCCGGAATTTTTCGGCTTCAGTCTCATTTTCCCATGTAGCCCCCACAGAAACTTTTTACTTTGCCGCATTTTCTCCTGTGGGCTCCACTGTAATTCTCAGTATAGATTCCTTTTCTGTGGTAGACCCTCCCGTAACTTTCAGCTCTGCCGCCATTTTTCGAATCCAGTCAGTATTTTTGTGTTTGAGTTCAACTTTATTATTGACAAAACACTATTATTGCTACAAATACATTTCAAGTAATATGCTTTTTGCGTATTATTTCATCCATCTTCGGGCTGCACAGATCCCAATAAAGCACTGTGATAAAATCTTGAAACATTTAGAAAAACCAGTAAAAGATCCCAATGGGTTCACCAAAAACCAGCAGAATGTTCTAACCAGTATTTTTGAATCTGAATATTACTCATTTATAAGTAAGCTGAGCAAAAAGGTAAAGGGCAAGTTTGTAATAGATTCTGTATCCGGGAATTCCGGATTTATACTCTACCTTGAAAATGGAGATTGGGTCCTTTCCTACCTGAAAAATAAACAGTTACTTTATAAATGTGGCAGTGGGAAACCAACTGAAAAAATAACTGCAAGAATGTTTTCAAAAGAATATGGTGACCGATCTTCGCCGTCACCGCATAATTTTCCCTACGCTGATGAATCAAACCATATAGCATCCGAAATCGAGCATTCCCATGGTAACCGGATTACCGGCCTTGCCATCGGGGCTGACTCCTTTAATTTTTGTTTTACTGAAGGAATGGAACTTGAAACAATGCTCATACCCGATAAAAAAGGTAGATTATCACTCTCTGTCTTCTGGGAACAATGGTAATAACTCATTTTAAATTATATGCTTAGATGTTTATTTAGTTCGTGTTCTGTAATTCGCTTCGCGAAGAATTTTATTAAAATTTCTAACAGGCCACTAGTAATTCTGAAGCATCTTTACATTTTAAATACCGTTCAATATTATTTGCCTTTTAATAAATCCATACCTGAGTAAAAACCGAAAAAAAACTAAGTTGGGTAATTCAGTATAGTGGCTATTTTGTTTTGCATTTAGAGGATTTGAGAAGGCTCTTTAGATTTTTTGTGTTGGTTTTTGCTCCGTTTTTGATGAGAAGTTCAACTATTTTACATTCGTTCTTCTTGATTGCTATATGCAAAGGAGTGTTTCCTTCAAGATCAATATGGTTCAATTTTGCTCCTTTTTTAATGAGGATTTCCACAACTTCCGGAGGAATCTTTTTGTATCTGATTCCAGGTCTGATGCCCAGTTTTCGGCTGCCATACATATGAATTGAAACAGTTGTGCCAGCATAAACTGCGGTGTGAAGTGGAGTTTGTCCCTTTTTATTTACTGCATTTATTTTAGCCCCTCCGGCAATCAGTACAGAAACAATGGGAGTTTTTCTGTAAAAGCAGGCATCATGCAATGGTGTGTCTCCATCTTTATCTATAAAATTTGGGTTTGCTCCATACTTCAGGAGTGTTTTTACGGTTTTAGCGTCAGCAAATCGAACGGAAGAATGTAAGGGCGTCTGTCCATCATCACCTGTGATATTAATATTGCCACCCCTCTTTAATAATGCGGGAAGAAGTGAAATATTTGAAGCATTGGCCGCCAAAAACATTACTTTAACTCCCTGATTTTTACGCATGTTCAATTTAGTAAGAGAAAGAAAAAGTCGGGCTACTTCCACATGGCCAAATTGCATTGCATGTAATAGAGGGACATCATAAATTCTATGTTTGAGTTGAAGATTACCTCCCTTTTTTACCAGAAGTTTAGCAATTTCAAGGGTATTATAATAAGCAGAACTATGAAGAGGCGATGCTCCGTTCTCGTCCTGAGCATTTATGTCGGCCCCTTTTTCCAGTAGTGTCTTTACTACTTCATAGTTCTTACCTTGAACAGCGTGGTGCAGGGCCGTGCGTTTTTGTGAGTCTTTTATTTTAACATCCGCTCCCATAGATAGCAGCAACTGAACGCTTTTTGAATGACCAAACAGGGCAGCACTCATAAGAGGGGTGCCGCAACACGAACTGGCGGTATTAACCTGAGATGGAAATTTTTTTCCCAACCATGATATGCATGATAAATCATTCAATGATGCAGCACGAGCAAGATTTACTTTTCCACATCGGGCTTGCAGCCTGGCTTCAGACTCAGTACCGGCAAATAAGAGAAGAACCTCGAAAATCAGAGGAAAATAAAAATTGCCCATTTTTCTGTATCTCCTTTACATTGCAAGTTTCCAGCGAATATTCTGTTACTGGAGCCCCGAAAATCCTATCAGAAATGCATCGAATTACAAGAAATCCATTTCTGGAAACTAACCAAAACAAAAATTCTGAACCCCTGAACTAGACCCAATGCTGATCGGTTAGTGAAATTTGGAAAGAAATAATTAATAAATACAACATCGTATAATAATTACAGGAAAACAGAAAGTCAGGAAAACAGGGACAGCAGCAGGGCGTTTACTTTGAAGGTTAGTGTTTGT
>JAHJMN010000142.1 GCA_018821305.1 Myxococcota bacterium | reverse complement strand
CACCTTGCGGTTACTGTCCTGAGCAAAAAATTGGTTAAAAATTTGATTTCCGGTATTTCAGGACAGTAACTAAATAGTTCGTGTCCTGTAATTCGCTTCGCGAAGAAATTTATTAAAATTTCTAACAGGCCACTAGTAATATTTTCAACACCTTGCGGTTACTGTCCTGAGCAAAAAATTGGTTAAAAATTTGATTTCCGGTATTTCAGGACAGTAACTAAATAATGGAGAATGGAAAATGGACAGTGAAAAGAATTCTCAATCATCAACTGCCAATCCTCCATTCAAACTTGATGGTTTGATTGGGCTGTTTGAACAGACGCAGTCTGCCATGCAGACACAGGCGGCAAAGTCGGTGGATATAGCGCTGGTTGTGCGGAACTGGCTTTTTGGCTTGTATATTGTGGAGTTTGAAAACGGCGGAACTGAACGGGCGGAACTGTATGGGAAAAAGTTGTTTAAACGCCTCTCAGCAGTATTGATCCAGTCTGGTCTGAGAGGGATGTCCGAAACAAACTTGAGAAAATTTCGGGAGTTCTATCAGAATTATTCCGAGATTCAACAGACGCTGTCTGTTACATCCTCATCCGCTCAAAAGATTCAACAGACACTGCCTGCCCAATCTTTTTTGTCTTCTTTAATATCCGGAGAACTGTCGCTGAAAAGCGATGAAAGCTCATGTTTTCCGCGTGACTTTTGGCAAACGCTGTCAGCCAAATTTTCTTTAAGCTGGTCGCACTATATAGTTCTGCTTACGATTAAATCAGTGGATGAACGCCGATTTTATGAACTTGAAACGATTGAAAATGCCTGGAGTATTAGAGAACTGAAGCGTCAAATCAATTCAAGTATGTATGAGCGTCTGGCACTCAGCCGTGATAAAGCAGGCGTAAAAGAGCTTTCGCAGAAAGGTCAGTTAGTGGCCAAACCATCAGATGTTTTGAAAAGCCCCTATGTTCTGGAATTTCTTGGATTACAGGAACGATCAGAATATTCAGAGCATGATCTTGAAACGGCAATCATTGATAAAATAGAACATTTCCTGCTTGAACTGGGCAAAGGCTTTCTCTTTGAGGCGCGCCAAAAACGTTTCACCTTTGATGATGACCATTTTTATGTCGATCTGGTTTTTTACAACCGCCTACTCCGCTGTTATGTAATTATTGATCTAAAACGTGATCGCCTCACCCATCAAGACCTCGGCCAAATGCAGATGTACGTCAATTATTTCGATCGCTATGTGAAACTTGAAGATGAAAAACCGACAGTCGGCATTCTTATCTGCCATTCTAAAGATGACCGCCTCGTTGAACTGACCTTACCCGAAAATGCCAATATTTATGCATCTGAATATCATCTTTATCTTCCTGAAAAAGAGGCGCTCAAAAAACAACTTGAAGAGGCTCAGGCGGAATGGGAAGCGACTCACGAGGATTCCTTAGCTTTTGAAGAACAAGGAGGAACCACGAATGAACAAGAATAAACACGAATTGAATAAAACTACGGAACACACCGAAGAACGGAAGTTGACTCCGCAGGATGAAATGACAGATTTCCTGCTCTACACGGCACCGGATGGCAAAGTAAAGGTGGAGTGCATTCTGCATGACGAGACGATCTGGCTGACACAGAAGAGTATTGCCGAGCTCTTTGGAGTTGGTATTCCAGCTATTTCCAAGCATTTGGACAACATTTATAAAGATGGTGAATTGTCGAAGGATGCAACTGTTTCCATTTTGGAAACAGTTCAACAGGAAGGCTCCCGTCAGGTTAAAAGGAAGCTGGAATTCTACAACCTGGATGCCATCATTTCTGTTGGCTACCGGGTAAATTCCTCCAGAGCGACCCAATTCCGCATCTGGGCAACACAACTGCTTAAAGAATACATCACCAAGGGCTTTGCAATGGATGATGAGCGACTGAAGAACGGCCGTTATTTTGGCAGAGACTATTTTCGCGAATTACTGGAGAGAGTCCGCTCCATTCGGGCATCCGAACGCCGCATTTATCAGCAGATTACCGATATTTTTGCCGAATGCAGTATTGACTATGATCCCATATCCGAAACCACGAAAAATTTTTACGCCCATGTTCAGGACAAGTTCCACTTTGCCATCACCGGGCATACTGCAGCTGAAATCATTTATCTCAGCGCCGATGCAGAAAAGCCACTGATGGGAATGATGACCTATAAAAACGCACCCGCAGGGCGTGTCCTGAAGTCGGACACCACTATCGCTAAAAACTACCTGAAGGAAGATGAGATTAAAAAACTGGAACGGGCCGTTTCAGGATTTTTCGACTATATCGAGCGAATTATCGAAAATCGCACTACTTTCACAATGGAAAGTTTCGCTGAAAGTGTCAACCGATTTCTGGAGTTTAACGAATATAGAATCCTCGAAGGCTATGGTGGCGTCTCCCGTAAAAAGGCGGAAGAAAAAGCGTTTGCTGAATACGATAAGTTCAACACAACCCAGCGAATCGAAAGCGACTTCGACAAGGTTGTTAAACAAATTGAAGCCTCATCAAAAAAAGAAGACAAGTGAATGGAGAATTTAGAATTAAAAATCGACGATGTAATGGACAGTGAAAAGTAATCTCAATTTTCGACTGTCAATTCTATCTGATTTTACACATATATCCCCGTTTTGCCCCCGTTGAGTCTAACCGACTTTTTCCCAGCCTTTTTTTACGTTTTCGGCGATGAAGGAATCGGCAATTTCCATGATCTGGTCTTTTGAAGATGAAATGCGGATTTCCTTTTTGAGCGGTTCTGCCCTGCCTGAACTGAAATCCGTATAATGAAACACAAAAGCCGGAAACCTCTTGTCGATATCATTCTTATGTGTTTCCCATACCATAAATTTCTGCACCATTATCTTACCAGCAGCGGTTTTTCGGTAAACTTCACGACGAAGAATTTCCGAAGCAGGATACTCGGATACAGGTTTGTACTCGCTGGCAACTTCCACAAGGTTTTCATACTGGGAAGGCCCGATGTCATCCTCTACAGGCGTCTTGTCAGTGCGTTCGCGTTCAAATACCAGGTTTATGAATTTGGCTCCCGGTATAGAATATTCAAGCTTCCACTGCTCCCCATATGAAACTATTGGATTCATCAGTGGCAACCCCGTAGATGTTTCCGTCATAATATCGTTACACTTGACCTCAATGACTATTTCCGGGCTTACAAACTGAAACGCAATGCCTTCGTTGTCCGTCTCTATCCACAAAGACTCAGTTTTCAACTCTGAAAGGCGAGTAAACCAGCCTTCACGTTCGGATTCCGGTATGTTTCCAACTTTGCCCGCTACCTGGTAATTATCTCCACGGCGAAAAGCAAACAGGAATGATTTCACCCTGCCGCGCTTTTCATTAATGCCTTCGGCAAAACCAATAATAACGGCATCCAGCGATATCTCAGGCTTAACCTTTGAAATCCGTCCATCTTCAGTACGCACGACAATACCTTCGGATTTCTCAACCGTTACCCAGTTTTCATAAATTTCCTTAACTTGCGCTATTGAAGTAACGATTTTCGTTTCCACAGTATTTTGTGGCAGAAGTTCATGCAGTTTAGGATACGTCTCATTGTAATAAACACCGCGGAATGAAGCTCCATCTAACTCAAGAATATCAAAAAACGCAATGTCCAGAGAATCCGCATCACCCTTTTCGCCAAGAGCCGCCGTGACGTCATAAACCCGACACCGACCATCCTTGCGAATATAGAGTTCCCCTGCACCGATAAAAGAATTGACTTTCTTAGCCTTTAAAGTTGATGCAATTTTATCTAAAACCCCGAGACCACTGCGTACAGTCCCGTTACGACCGCACATGAAAGCTTCATTACCATCGAAAAACACGAGTTGCATGTGCCCATCGAGTTTTCGTGAAACATGAAAGGCTTTCCCGGACAAGCGTGAATCAATCTGAGGCGACGTAATTGCAAAAAAGCGGTTTGAAAGGGACTTCTTAAAATCACCAGGAAGTTCCCGGATGTCTTCACTCAGCGCATCTTTGTGACCTTCAAGATAGCTATTTCTGGCTGAAAGTAGTGATTTATCAAGTTTCATTTCACAAGCTCCTTGAGTTCGAGATTTGTAAGATGCATGATGAGCATGTACTTTTTGCCGTCAATGCGACCTTCCAGAAATGCTCGCCATGGAGTGCCACCTTCCTGAAACACAAGGGGTTCATTCCCCTTCCCCGCACCGACAATCATCAGACTATCGGATTCATGGAGCTGTTTTGCGATATCATAAAGGAAATCATATGTAAGGCCGTTTATGTGCTTCACCTGATATTTAGCCCCGAACACAAACCGGCGTATAGCTTCTGATTTACTTATGGTTTTTCCCGTGCATTTCACGGGAGCCTCGGTGTTTATATTAGATGTGGTCTTTGCATAATAGCGACGGTCTTTCTCTGTTCCATCGGGGTTGTATACAATTTCATACAAATCCACACCGTACAGAACCCGACCGTCTTTAGTGAGATACACTTTGTTCGTATAACCGATTTTCATTCCTTCATGTTCAAGATCCACGTCCGGATCTTCGTCGATAATCGCTTGACCGACAGCCATCAAATCATTGTCATACCCTTTTAGAAGAGCATCAATGTCACAGTTTCCCGTAGCCTTAAGAATTCTTGATGAAACGGGTTTTTCATTGTCTTTCGTGAGCATAGTAATTGAGCTCAGTTGTCTCCGACCCTCAAAACCCACGGAAGCATCGCGCTTTTTATCATTAGCTATATGTACGCTTCTAAGCATTGTTTTCTCCTGTTCGCCGCAACCGAAGAGCGGCTTCACCATCTGGTGATTCCTAAAACATATCAAAGTCGAGTTCGTCGTCGTCAGTTTCTTCCCCTTCGGGCTCCACATCTGCAACTTCCTCAAGTCCGATAAACTCAAAATTCATCAATTTTCCCGTCAGCAGAAACAGGTTGCCTTTGCTTTCGAGGATAAATGCCGCACTTCCCGAGTAATCCGAGCGGTATCTGTAGTCAAACGTATATATGCCATCATTAGCTGAAACGGCTGCTAAAAGTTCCTCCTGAGTCTCTTCAGCACTGAGCATGTAAACATAATCAATACTGCAGTTCAGAAACTCCTCCTGACTCACACTTTTTCCCAGTTCGACAGGTGCCGAATAGGAACTTTCCAGTAACTGAGCTTCACTCCCGTCGGGCAATACAGCTTTAAGCTCACTGCGATTAATCCACCTGCCGGCAGAATCCGCCAGAGCCATCGCCTTCCCTCCTTTAGGAATAAAAAACGTCCCCGTCTCATCAAGATCCGTCCGAATGCATTCATTTCCTTCAGGATCAAAGGCTTTTACTTCCTTCCATCCGTAAAGCTTGCTACGATCGAGCTTCACGACATCAAAAGCGTATTCCTTCTCCCCTAGTTTCAAAACAAGTTTCCGCGCCATAAGAAATCTCCTGCAACAATTTTAATAGATATAACCATGAGTATCGCTTGTTCTTTTAGTTGAAAAGCGAACCTCATTCCGGTTTAACTCAATCCCAAACAAAGTCAACAAAACAAGCGTTTATTCATAACCGACCGGGGTTAATGACAACCGACCAAAATTGGTTTCATGCAAAATCCTTGTTATATATAACAGGCATTTTGCCCTTCCATTCAGTCCACTTTTTATCGTCAGTGATAAGCTCGACCATAAAATGCGCAACGTTAATACGGCTTGTTTTGCCTGCATTAAAAACCGCACTTCGAGTAGGTGAAGGGTGAACCACATATTCAGAAACTGATTCTTCGTTTATCAGAGTATCTGGCCTGACTGCGACCCATTCGATTTTAGACGGAGACCTGCAGTTATTTCTCAAGTAATCTGAAGCCTGCTCGTTGTCTTTATGAGGGGGAATTAAAAACCGTATCAATCCAATCATTATCCGCTCACCACGTGTGAGAGGTTCGTATAAATCACGGTTGCTGTTACCGGCAGTATTCATGAGAATGAATTTCACTTTTTCTGAAGTTTCTGAAGAATCCACAGCCTGACATATCCGTCGAACTGAATCTGTAACCAGTCTCCGGGGTTGGCCGAAAATACCACGCAGGGTTAAATTATGACCAAGGCAGGAAACAATTGTATTACATCCTGATATATTCCCAGCGAGTTCTTCTTCACTGAAATCAAGTATATTCCCAGTAACTATTTGAAGTAAATTGTGTTCTCTCAAATCGCCAGACAACCTGTCCGGACTCCTTACAATAGCTCTGACACTCAGTCCTCGCTCGAGTAATTCCTTAATCAGAAGTTGACCTGTTGCGCCACTGGCACCTGTTACTAAAACCTTCATCAAACACTCCTTTTAAAACGACGATATTTTCAAGTTTCGAAATATTTTTATTTCAGGTCTTTCAATTTATGTATTATTAGTTTTATTCATAAAATTACTTAGTTAGTTACTGTCCTGAAATACCGAAAATCAAATTTTTCGCCTGATTTTTGCTCAGGACATTAACTACTTAGTTCGTGTCCTGAAATTCAATTTTTGTCAAAATTGAGCATGTTTACGAATACATGCTATTCAGAACACTACAATAATTTCAAGGTCTTCATTCTTAATGTCCTGTGATAAAAATAGTAGTTACCTTGAAAAGATCGTATTACAGGACATTAACTACTTACCTAAAAAACTACAGCAATAACGGTAATGCGATGGAGTTCAGATTCAGGGAGTTCATTGAATCGCTGGTAAGTTGTCTCAGAAATGGCCAGAGAAGTTTTTGCAACTGCTGTTCAATGAAAATTTTCCTTAATTCATCTATTTTCCAACAATCAAAAAATCCTTTTCTATCTTTCAATTGAAAATAAACGGCGAAAAAAACTTCAAGTTGGAATTCAGACTTTATTTCAACTTTATCTTTTTCGGGCGAGACCGTGGGTGTTTCCGATGCTTTTTCAATTTTCCTTAGATTATTTTCACCTACTATTGAGACTGAAAATACTGGTCTGAAAAGAATCAGGTTTTCCTGTAATTCAAGAGGATCGTCATCATGGCTTTTTAAGTTAACATTTATAGTAAGGTTTTCTTCAATTTTAAAAATCTTTCCAAATCCATTTTTATTAACTGAGAAAGATTTCTTCTCAATTTCTCTCAGTTCTAAGGAATCAAGAAGATTATTAAAGACTAATTTTTTATCTTCCATATCCAGAAACTCCCATTTTTAAATTTTCAGAAGTAAAATTAGTATGAACATGGCTTTTTTGATTGGGCCCTATTAAGTCAGCTATATTTTCACCAACTTCTGATTCAATCACAGAAGAGTGTTTTGACATAAGGATTATCTTTCCCTTATTTTCTGGAGACTGAGCCAAAACATCCTTTGAAAGCTCGGTTCTAAGTGTAGAAATTAAAAGTTTTGCTACTGTAGTACCTTCTTTTTCAGCTTTTGTTTTTGCTAATTCCCGGAGATCTGCTGGTAGAGTAACTGTGAACTCTCCTGCTGGAGTTAATAAAAGCTTTCCACCAACAGCTCTTGATAGTCGATTTAAAAATTGATAGGTTGGCTTGCTTCTCATTTTTTCAAATCGAGAAATAGCTGCCTGTTTTGTATTTGTTTTTTCAGCTATATCTTTTTGTGTTAGTTTATTTTGTTCACGCAAAAATTCATATTCTTCAATAAATTCAACAAGTGCACCAAACTCATTTTCAAAGTCCTGGAGTTCTGGGTCATTTTGAATTTCTTTTTCAAACCAATCGAGAACATTTTCATCTTTTTTTATTTTGTCCATCTTCGCTCTCCCTTTTTCTCAATTTAACGAGGTTTGATTTCGCCTGGTCTACCATTTTTCCCTTATTCTTCTTTTTTAGTTCACCCTCTAAAATAACAAGAGCATTTTTTGTGTTTGATAGACAGAAATATAATCTGGCAACCCCACCTTTTCCTGTTGGAGGAATCCTGATTTCGTACAATTCATCAGCCAATTTTTTAATCTTTTCATTTTTCAAAAAAGGACCTGAGGAAGAAAAATCAGGCCACTCATCAACCTTTTCTAAAAAACTTTTTATTCTCGAAAAAATATCTTTTCTTTCCTTTTCTAAACTTAGTTCGTGTCCTGAGAAATAAGATTGTTACTTAATTCAAAGAAAGCCTTCAGGAGAAAGACCCTGATTGTCCTGTTCCTGCTACTGATTTCCTGTGTTCCTGTATTTTTTTAACAGGAACTCAGGTAGTCAGGCAAACAGGATCAGGATCAGGTCATAAACATACAACATCAATGCATAATAACAAATGGTTGT
>JAHJMN010000141.1 GCA_018821305.1 Myxococcota bacterium | reverse complement strand
TAGTTAATGTCCTGTAATACCAAGTTTTCAAGTTTAGGCCAAATTCCTGCACAGGACATTAAGAATGAAGACCTTGAAATTATTGTAGTGTTCTGAATAGCATGTTTTCGTAAACATGCTCAATTTTGATAAAAATTGAATTTCAGGACACGAACTAACTATCTTGAAGATGTCTCAAAAAAGAACTCTATCTGAGAACCCTCACCTTCCGGTATTACTTGTGGATAAAGCCTGAATCCAGGAGAGCCCTCCTGCTGAAATACCCACGTGACATAAACTGCTCTTGCTGCTCCGAGGTGGTACAAACTGTAAAAATTTCCCGAGATAAAATCTTCAGATTTCTTAAATCCACCTTTTATGTGTACATTGCAGTTGCATATTCTTGCCAGCTGGCCTATCCTTTTAATCACTGTTTCCATCTCCGGAATCATAACTGCTTTACCATCCACAAATGGGTTTATCTTTTTCAACTTAATTTCATACCCATCCGGCCTTGTTCCCACCGTAAGAAAATGCCTCATCTGGTCATCATGAATGGTTTCCTGTACACGTCGGGAAAACTGTTGCCATCCATATTCATGACCAGCAACAACCCTTGTCTGGCGTCCTTCAATGGCCATATGCTTTGAATCAGCTGTAGTCGAATTACCCTTTTCATCAGCGGAACTTGATTTGCGGGATGTCCCCCCTAAAGAACCGGAAAGTTGAAAATTTGCAGCAGACTTGTTTCCGCTCAGATCTCTCGTTGTAGTTGTTTTTTCAGGCCCTGGACTTGCCGAACCGGCCGAATTTTTCTCAAGAACACCTACGGCCCCAGCAAAAAAACCTGCAAAATCTTTAAGTTTCTTGTTATCCATTGATGACATGGCAATAAGAAGAACGAAAAATGTAATAAGCAGATTCAGCAAATCTGAAAATGTAAGCATCCAGGCATTGGGATCCTGTTTAGCCATTACTGCACCTTCCCGGGTACGATTTTTTTCATTACGTCAGGAGTAACGGGTTTTGCTACCGGCTCATGATTTGATGCTCTGATGAAAATAACAACGCAGTCATTTCCTTTAAAGTTAAGAGTAAGACCCTTCTCCCGGTGGTCATGATTACCACGACCTACCGCACGAAGTAAATTTGGAGGAACACCAACGGCATTAACAAAGTAATTTGCAACACTTACAGCCCTACCTAGACTAAGTTCCCAATCTTCCACTCTCAGAGCCCCAACGGTACGTCTTTTAGAAACATAACCAACTACATCCACAGGCCGCCCGACCTGCAAAAGAATCAGTCCCAGACGGTCCATTACAGGAAATGATCTCGGATTCAGAGACCAACTTTGAGATTTGAAAAGCATTGGTGCTTTCATAGTTACTTTTATTCCGTCAACGGTACGCTCCACTTCAAGATCAGTCCCACTTGCAAGCCCCGTGGACTCCATGAGTTCTTTTTCCTTTGCAAGACCTGTAAATATACTGTTTTTTTCAACCATCGGTATAAGTCTTGAATAATATTTACCTTTTTTATCAAAATTTTCACCACCGGGCATTATTCCAAATGTTCCGAAAAGACTACCAAGGGCAATTCGTTTCTTTTTCTCATCCGTAGCTGACATGGATTTAAGGAGAATAAAGAAAGCCAGAAGAATAATCGAAAGAGCCGTGAACATAACTGTAAATGATGAACTTTCCGGTCCTTTTTCTTCTTCACTTTTCTTCTTCTTCGTCCTGGCCATTACTTATTCACACTTACCCTTGCTGCTGGTGCGAAATAGGCATTCAGGCGCTGCTCAACAACTCTGGGGTTATCCCCCGCACTGATGGCAAGGATTCCTTCCAGAATCAATTCCATGGAAAAAATTTCCATATTGGATCTCTGCTCAAGTTTTCCTTTGAACGGCAGGAAGATAACGTTTGCTAAAATAGCTCCATAGAAAGTCGTAAGGAGGGCGATAGCCATTGCAGGACCAATTTTTGAAGGATCTGACAAGTTCTGAAGCATCTGCACCAGTCCGATGAGGGTTCCGATAAGACCCATAGCGGGAGAATATGACCCCAGCGCAAAGAAAATATCCTGTCCTTTTGTATGGCGTTTTTTCATCTGGTCAATTTCCGCCGAAAGAATTGCCTCTATCGCCTCTGCTTCCTGACCATCAACAGCCAACTGAATCCCCTGAGCTAAAAACCTGTTTGATGTTTCCTGAATTACACCTTCCAGAGCAAGTATGCCTTCCCGGCGTGCTCGATTTGCATAATCAACCAGTTGTTCGATAAGCTTTTGATTATCTACGGGTTTGGTAAACATTGTATTTTTTGCTACTTTACCCGCAGTGAGCATGTCTTTCAGGGGAAAATGGACAAATCCAATCATTAAAGTACCACCAATAACAAGTATAAGTGAAGGAACATCAATAAAAGGACCGAGACCGCTTCCCGAGGCAATTGCCCAGAGCATCATTCCGAAAGCTCCCAGCAGACCTACAAGTGTTGCAATATCCATAACCACTCCTTTGGAGATGCAAAAACTAAGACGACATACTCCCTGCAAATCACATATCGGTTGAACCCGGATTTTTTTTAACTGCTTTTTTTGAAGTAAACCGAGCTTTTTTCTATTTTCTTTGTATTTTTGTTTACATTTATTTTTCTATTTACTATGAATTAACTGTTTTTTAACAAATTCGATTTTTGGATCTATACGGGTTTTTTCATGAGCAACAGATATTCAATTCAGGAAAAGTTAAGTTATATAGGGTCTGAGGGACAGAAAAAGATTTCTTCTGCCCACGTTGCAATTGTCGGGTGCGGTGCCCTCGGAGGCAATCTCGCAACTTTCATGACTCGTATCGGCACAGGAGCGCTGACACTTATTGATTATGATTTTCCAGAAGAATCAAACCTTCCAAGGCAGCCACTCTATACTGAAGACGATGTTAAGAACCAGATTCCCAAAGTAAAAGCTGCGGAAATGAAACTTTGTTCAATCAACTCTGCTTGCAAAATAAGCGCACACAATACAAAATTAACTTTTGAAAATGCCGAACGCCTTCTGGGTAATGCAGATCTCATTCTTGATGGTACTGACAATCTTACAGCTCGTCATATTATAAATGAAGTCTCAATAAAAAAATCAATCCCATGGATTTATGGTGGAGTAAGTGGTACCGTTGGAATGACAATGAACATTGTTCCCGGGAAAACATGCTGTTTTTCTTGCATATTTCCTGATTTCAGTCCGGAATTTGCGCCATACTATCCCAAAGATATCGGGATCATTGCAACACTACCGGCTTTAGTTGCGTCTATTCAAGCTACAGAGGCTCTTAAAATACTTCTTGAAACAAATGATTATCATAACAAACTTAAGTATTTTGATATCTGGACACATCAGATAACCCAAATTCATGTTACTAGAGATCCTGCCTGCACTGTTTGTCAGAAAAAGAAATTTCGATTTCTGGAAACCTGATAAATCAGCTTGAATTTGAAATCTTAAACCGGTAAATAGTCACTGTCCTGAAATTCGCCTCACGAATCATGCACACCAAAGCATGTCTTCACGAAGGATTACACTATGAAAATTCAATTTTTAGGCTCTATTTTTAAACCTGAACAAAAATTGATTGATAAAGTTGAATCAAATCCGCCACCTACAGTCCCTCAACTCCTTTCAGAACTTGGATATCCTGGAGAGCAGCATCGTTTTATCAGCGTAATTGTAGGCGGCAGACGCCTCAGATTTAATGAAAGTATTGCCTCTGTCGAAGAAATAATTATTACAGTTCCAGTTGGTGGGGGCTGATAACTTCCAGTCTTCAATACTTCATGTCCGGAAAATAATATGACTGAAAATAAATCAGGTATCTACAATATTCTAAAGGATTATATTCTCTTATCTCTGGCTGCTGTCACCATGGCATTCAGTGTTGTTGCATTTATGGCCCCCCATAAAATTATGGACGGTGGTTTTACAGGTCTGGCAATTATTCTTCATCATTTGCTTGGGACTCCAATTGGCGCTGTAGCTCTTGGATTCATGAGCATTGTTATGTTTATAGGTTATAAAATACTTGGACCATCCTTTGGTATAAAAAGTGTCTATACAACTGTTTTATTTACACTTTCAATCGATTTCCTTCGACATTTTCTCCATCTTGGGAAACTCACAAATGATATGACTCTTTCGGTTTTTTATGGTGGTGTCCTGAGCGGATTAAGCATGGCAGTAGTTTTTTATTCTGGAGGTTCCACGGGGGGCACAGACGTCCTTGCAGCGATTATGAAAAAGTACTTCGGATTCAGTCTTGGGCGTTCACTCATGATTATTGATCTCGTAGTTGTACTTGTAGCTGGAGCTTTTTTCGGAGCCGAAATCCTGATGTACAGTCTCATTTTAATATTTATAGGCACCAATGTCATTGACTTTTTCCTTAATGGTATCAGCGCTTCCGTACGCATCTGGATTGTCAGTGATAACTGGGAAGAAATCAGAGATATGATCCTTCAGGATTACGGTAGAGGGGTAACCACTTTCGAAGGAGAAGGTGGATATACGGGAATCCGAAAAAAAATTATTGTCACATACGTTCCTAGAAGGTATGTTACAAAAATCCGCCGGGAACTTCATGAACTGGATCCAGATGTATTTTTTGCAGTGGATCCCTCTGCTGGAGTTTACGGTGAAGGATTTAAACATCCCGGACATGAGTAATTCAGTCCATAAAGAAAGGAAGCGGGAATGAACACTATTAAAAAAACACGGACCCTCGATATTTCCAGAGAAAAACTCATCAACATCCTCACAAATCCTGAATTTGAAGTTGCAAGAGAGACGAAAGCAAACGGCTCCCTTGAAGCAAAAGTAAAAGAACTGAGTCGTACTGATTCAACTTTAGAATATGAAATTCAGGTTAAGGAATACGCCAAGGGAGTAACCGGTATCGATAAGTCCAAAACTGAGAACAATACTTATACTTACAAATGGGACCTTAAGAACTTCAAAGCTGATTGGACATATAAAATGTCTTCCCATGGGGGTTCTGTTAAAGTCTTCGGTTCCATAATCATATCTGACAAGGGTGGCAAAAGTCAACTTGACAACGCTGTAAATGTTGAAATCAAAATCCCTCTAATTGGCGGAAAAATTGAGAAAAAAGTACTTTCCGAAATCGAAAACGGCTGGCCAAATTACGACCGAATCGTTGACGAATGGCTTCAAAAAGCCTGATATTACAAATTCGTTCTCCATCCTGCTTTTTAAATCCTTGAATAAAATATTTAATTGAATAAAACATAATTATGGAATTAGAGGTCCATAATGAACTTTTTGCAGAATTTTCTTTTTAATACATGGAAACTCACATCGGATATGGCACTGTGGCTTTGGGCTGGATTTATCATTGCCGCAGTCCTTCATGTGTTTATTGGTGTTAAACGAATTCAAAAATACATGGGTGGTGAATCATCCGGAAGTATCCTTCGCAGTGCCCTTGTAGGCATTCCCCTTCCGATTTGCAGTTGCGGAGTTCTCCCAGTTGCTGCGGCCCTGAGAAAATCCGGCGCTGGGAAGTCTCCGGTTTTGACCTTTCTCATTACAACACCCGTTACTGGTGTTGATTCCATTGCTGCGACATGGGCTCTTATGGGCTGGGTTTTCACTGTCGCAAGACTTTTAGCAAGTGTATTAATAGGTCTGGCAGCAGGATTTTTAAATCTTTTTTTTAACAGAGATGAAAATCCTGAAACTATTGAAGAACCACCATCATCATCAGATTCAAAAAGTTCTTTCCGTGATTTCATTTCTTATGCGTTTGTAGAAATGCCTGTAATGATCGCCGGGAGTATCCTGCTGGGCCTGGTTCTTGGCGGACTTATCACTACTATTATCCCACCGGGCAGTATGCCTTTATGGATGACCACCGGAGTTGGAGGGATTGCAATAAGTGTGCTTATAGCTGTACCGCTTTATGTATGCGCCACAGGGTCAATTCCTGTAGCGGCAGCACTTTTAGCAGCGGGATTCAGCCCTGGAGCAGCCTTAGCATTTCTCATTGCCGGTCCTGCCACAAATGCTGTAGCTGTTTCCACAGTTTTTAAGATTCTCGGGAAAAAAGCCGTTTTGATTTATCTTTCGGTTATTACGTCTGGTAGTTTTCTTATAGGTTTAGCATTTGATTTTTTAATTAATTCCTCAGGTACAAATTTAACAATCGTCCCGGGGCATAATCATGCGGGGCACATCAGTCTGTTTGCAAAGGTAGCTTCTGCTGCTCTTCTAGTTCTTCTTTCTTATTATTACATTAGCAACCTTTCAATAGTTAAAAATATTATGAAACATCTATTTTTCCAAAAAAGTAAAGGTGACGAAATGGGCAGAATTATTCTTGAGATTCCTGATATGACATGCAATCACTGTCGAATGAATGTTACAAAAACGCTCAAAGATATAAAGGAGTTAACATCTTTTGAAATTGATCTGGAAAAGAAAACTGCGATACTTCAAACGGAAAACAATTTTGATTTGAGTCTGGCTTTAACCCGGTTATCCGATGCTGGATACAAATCTACTGTCAAAAACAAAACCTGAAAAATCACTGCTGGTGAAAATTCGCACTTGTAAATGTTACACCGCAACCTTTGCAAAGGCATGTTGATAATTTAAGTTTAGTAGTATCCGGGAGAACCATTTCTGCATAACTCTTTGAAATATCTGTTTTATCAAGAAATATTCTGTAGGAACTGCGAAGTCGTTTTTTGCCCTTTATAGTTACCCTGTGCTGCTCAGTGCTGATTCCGTAACTACCAAGAAAAGCATCCGGAAATGTCTCTTCAAGTTGTAGTTCGAGTTCCGTATTTGTATATACTTTTCTTCCAGTCTGACGACCCTGATCATCATATGAGAAGACTGTTTTTCTGGTATTCTTTTTGATTGAATTAACTGCAGTCAGAGTCTGTGGAAAATTTCTATCACTCCACTGGGCCATAAGATTTGTATACCGGTTTTCCCACATATCCGTTGCCTCTGCTGGTTTTCCTTTATCATCCACAGCGGTTTCTTCGACATTCAGGCCTCCAGCATTACGCCGGATGGATACATCTGTTATAAGACCTTTTTCATCTGTTATAATACGGCGCACAAGAAGACCGTTTTTGTATTCTCTTACTACTCTGGATTTAAGCTTTTCTCCGGCAAACTTCTCCACACTCAGGAGATGGAACGCATTAAACTTTCGTTCTTCACGATACGTAACTCTTGATTTCACTTCGGTAATTGCGCTTACTGATGATTTCCAACCCGCCGGGGACCAATGCGTAATTATTTTTTTCACTTTCTGTTCAAGGGGCCACAATTGGACATGCTCGGTCGTCTGGCCGAGTTTATTATAACTATAACTCACCTCGTAAATGACCTGGTCTTTATCTCCATACTCTTTTGATTTCAGTAATTTTCCAAACTTATCATATTCATAAGTAATACGGTTTATGGCCTTGCTTCGAGCAGTGCGGCAACTGGAGCACCCTTCACTGAGAGTTGTCAATGCTGCAGTGCCATCGGCATGAAACCATCTTTCTTCCAGCAGTCTTCCACGCTTATCATAGCGGAACCGGACAACGCTGCCATCAGGCCATTTTTCTCTCAGGGGAGCTTTTCCGAGACCATCAAGGAGTTCTTTCTGAATTAAAAGTCCGTCTTTCCATTTGTAACGAATCATCTCCAACTGCCGATCGCCACGACTTATTTTCTCAAGACTTACATTACCTGCACTATCATACTCATAATCCACGATCTGTAATTCCGTAGCATCGCGCATTTTAAGAGACTTAGACCGGATAAGGCCTCTGCTGTCCCAGGAAGTAGTCTCAGTATCAATAAGTGATTCAAGATAATAGCGTTTTATTGAAACAACTCTGGAAAGGGAGTCATATTCCAGACGAGCAGTTTCCAGAGCTGGGAGTTTAGTGCTTACACTGGATTTAACTTTCAGTGGAGAATTCAATGCTTTATAATTTTCAACACACTCTAATTCATGAATATTTCCTCTATAAAGCTCGGCAAAATCCCTTCGGCCCATTTGATCATATGAGTTTTTAAGGCGATGTATAAGCTGGCCCTGACTGTTTTTTTGTTCAAGTTTCAGCAATCTTCCATCTTTGTCATAATTGGAGCTTTCTTCAGAAATGGTTCTTGTTCCAAGCATCCGGATTTCCTTAAGGCGATGCCCGCGATCATTAAGCGAAAGCTCAATGTTCAGATCAAAACCATCTTCGGTTTTGGCCTTGCCATAAACTTTCCAGGGTGTTTTCCAGTCGTAAAATGTGGAATTCTTTATACTTCCATCATGATAATAATGAATGAAAGCTGTTTTCTGACCTTTTTTATTAATCCGGATTTCCTGATTAGAAAGCCAGAAACTTTCGGGAGACAGCCTTCTAGTATTTATTGTCAGGAGATCATTTTTAATATTGTAACTGAATACATCTCTGTATTTGAAATCGCCATACCGCGTCCATATATCCATAGAAAGAACAATCCCTTTAGAGTCAATTGTCGCATTGGATTTTTCCACAGGATTATCCAGTCGATCCATAGTAAGGATTTCTACTGATGATGCAGATTTCTTTTTAACGCACTGCTTTGAAACTGTGTCCCCAAACTTATTCCAATTGGTCTGGCATACCTCTTCAGGGCCTTTGGAAGTGTAGTCAATTCTTGAACATCTTGCCGAAGAGTTCTCACAATACCTGATTGACTTCGGTATTTCACTTTTTGTATCCGTAGTAAGAGTCCAAACACTCACAGGATTTTCCTGACTGTCCAGTTTTTCGATTTTTGTTATTTTTCCGTTTAATCTTGTAATGCGAAATGGACCTTCAGCATTCTTCAACAGACCCACAGGACGTTGCCATGCGTCAGTGACAAGATATGCATATCTTTCAACTTTTACTTCAGATTTCTTCACCTCATTTCCTGTTTTGACTTTTGGTTCAGAGGGAACATCTCTGGGACCGTCTTTACAGGATGTCAGTTGAAAAAGAACTACAAAAATGAGGATACTATTTCGCATAATAAACTCCGATAAAATCAGGTTAAAACAAAGACTGGACAGCTAAAACTTCTCAAGGCTTGAATTTGAATAAAAATCGACATTCACGGATTATACTCCGTAGCAGGAAGTTTCTGGCCAATCACAGTCCTCAAATACAGTATTTTTGAGTTTTCGCCAATTTTTGGCTCAGGACAGGATTACTAATATTTCCATTTATTCTATATAGCTTATCCCCTCAGGCAGATCAGGAATTACTCCGGTAGAAAGTACTTTTGCAGCTTTTTCCATTTCTGGAGTTTCAAGTGACCTGGGCAATAAAATATTCAAATGAATTATTAAATCTCCGCAGTTACCCGCCCGACACTGGGTCCCGTGACCTTTTACTCTCAAAATAGTTCCACCGTTAGAACCTTTTGGAATTGTTATTAAAACTGTTTTCCCAAGAGGTGTCTCAACTGAAACTTTAGACCCAACAAGCGCTTTTTCAACCGTTATAGGAAGAACATAGTGAACATCACTTCCATCCCTGCGAAAATAAGGATGTTCTTTTACCCTTATTGAAAGGAGTAGATCTCCATCCATTCCACCATATTGACTTGGATTTCCATGACCGCGAAGGCGAATTTTCTTACCTTCCTCTGCCCCTGGTGGGATATTTACTTTAATATTACGTGTATTTTTAATAATGCCTGTACCACTGCATATATGGCAAATACCACTGGACTTCGTTCTACCAACACCGCGACACATGCGACATGATTCATGATTTGTCAGGGCAAGCTCTACTTGATCACCGTTAACAGCCTGCTTAAGATCAAGCCATATTTCCTTTTCGATATCTTCCCCTTTGAGACCTGCGGATCGAGACCTTGCTTTTCCAAAAGAACTGAAAACATCTCCGAAAATAAAATTTAAAAAATCATCCTGAGATGAGAAGTTTTCACTACCGGAAAAGTTCCATCTGCCGGCATTCTGACCCGCACTGGCATATTGCCTCGCCTGATCCGGATTAAAGCCCGGCTTTGTGGCCATTTCACCAAACTCATCATAAAGCTTACGTTTTTCCGCGTCACCGAGTACTTCAAATGCAGAATTAACTTCTTTAAATTTCTCAACGGCGGCGGGATTATCGGCATTTTTATCAGGATGATATCTTTTAGCCAGTTCTCTATAAGCTTTTTTTATTTCATCGTCGCTGGCATTTCGGGAAACACCCAGAATACTGTATAGATCTTTCATGGCATCCTATCCGAATTACCGGCAATGCGAAGCCCTGAAGACAAGCAACCGGTTTTGTAAAAAAAATTTAACACATGTTCATTTTTGAACAAATATTATTATTCAAGTATCAGGTTTTTAATGAGTTGTTGCTTTTTTGCCAACGCACTAATTCTGATAGATTCAAGTAATTGATATTTAATAATTTATCAATCTCACCTGAGTTCAATCTTTGAATTTAATCACTCCTATGCCATAGGGCAACACATTGACCCCTTTATGTCGGCAAAATCTGATCTTTGAAATAAAGATTATCGATATTACTTGTGTTTTCAGCGCTTTACAAATGAAGAAAAACATTTCCTCGTATTGAAAATATAACTCAGTTAATATAAGTTTTTCTATAGACTATAAGATTTTAAAAAAATATCAGGAAATGGAGTATTGTATGTGCTAATTTAACTGATGGAATTGTTCCGATAACTCCAATTTCTCCACTCGGGGCATTTTCATGAGGTAGATATGTACCGCTTTTCAATATTTCTAATCTCCGTTTTATCAATAATCCTGATTCCCGCATGTTATGTCGGGCAATCCTATCCCGCCCGGACCGTTACTGTCACTCAACAACCAACTCAGGATTCTAACACCACCACCAATGAAACTGAAACGGCGGACAGTCAGCCAACTGCAGAGGAACCTCAATACAATTACGGCAATGAAACGTCATATGTAGACAGCATCCCTGAGCCACCTCAACCAAGATATGAATATGTTCCTGAAGCCCCCGGAGATGAATATACATGGGTCCCGGGATATTGGTCGTGGCAGGATTCCGAATATGTATGGGTTTCAGGACGTTACCACCGTTCGAGAGCCGGCTATTACTGGAGACCACCCGGATACATCGGTGGCCGATATTACCCCGGTCGCTGGATAACTGGTACTGCTCCAAGATGGCATTATTCCTATCGCATTAAACCGGGTTATTACTACGGAGGGAACAACTACAGACCAATCCGAAACCGCAGACCTCGTAACGCTGGCAATCACTACAGTACTACTAACCGTAGGCCTCGTAACCCCGGTAATCATTACGGTAATAACAACAGACGGCCTCGTAACCCCGGTAATCACTACGGTAATGACAACAGACGGCCTCGTAACCCCGGTAATCACTACGGTAATGACAACAGACGGCCTCGTAACCCCGGTAATCACTACGGTAATG